>QWQG01000029.1 GCA_003670925.1 Planctomycetota bacterium
ATGTCCAAGGTACAGGAATCGCGGCTTTCATTAATAAATCGATGGATCAGCATCTTGGCTGCCGTCAGCGTGTAGGAAGCGGAAGTCGCAGCCTTCGTGAGCCTGAGTTGTCTCATTCAGATAGAGCTTACCGTAGCCGCGTGTGAATTTTGCTGTGGGGGCTTTCCAGCCTGCCTTCCGCGTTGCCATCTCTTCGTCACTGATTTCAAGATGCAGCCGACGTCCGGCGACATCCAGTGTGATCATGTCGCCGTCGTGGACGAGGGCCAGCGGGCCACCGACAAAGGATTCCGGTGACACATGCAGCACACAGGCTCCGTAACTGGTGCCGCTCATCCGTGCATCACTGATCCGCACCATGTCACGCACGCCCTGTTCCAGCAGATACTTTGGAATCGGCAACATGCCCCATTCTGGAATGCCGGGTGCTCCGAGTGGGCCGGCATTCTGCAGCACAATGACATGCTCTTTCGTTAGAGCAAGAGACGCATCATCGATACGGGATTTCAAATCGGGATAGTCCTTAAAAACAGCAGCGGGCCCACGATGCTGCAGCAATTCAGCCTCTGCAGCCGCAGGTTTGATCACACATCCGTCCGGAGCCAGATTGCCCCGCAGCACAGCCAGACTGCCCGTCGCACAAATTGGATTGTCTCGACGACGAATTACGTCATCGTTCCAGATCTCCGCACCATCCATGGCGGCTCTCAGCGTCTGACCTTCGACCGTTTGAGCATCTAGATGCAACAGATCTGCAATTTGCACGAGCAAGGCGTTCAGGCCACCCGCGTCGAAGAAGTCTGCCATGACGAATTTTCCAGCTGGTCGCAGATTGGCCAGTACCGGAGTTCGCTGCGACGCCAGATCGAAATCTTCCAACGTTAACTTCACGCCGGTCCGACCGGCCATTGCCATCAAATGCACGATGGCGTTCGTTGATCCGCCGATTGCCATCAGTGTCGTAATCGCGTTTTCAAAAGCCGTCCGATTGACGATCTCCGAGGGCTTCACATTCAACCACGCAAGTTCCACGGCCTGCCGACCAGTCATCGATGCCATCCTTGCGTGACCGGAATGTGTTGCCGGAATAGAACTGGCTCCGGCCAGCGTCATGCCCATCACTTCTGCCAACGCTGTCATCGTGGAAGCCGTGCCCATGGTCATGCAGTGCCCTGGCGACGCAGCGATGTGATCTTCCAGCTGACACCAGGCTTCGCACGACAGTCGCCCCGCGCCGCGTTCGGCCCAGAATCGCCAGACGTCCGTGCCGCTGGCGAGTTGTGCGCCATGCCATGCCGTACGATTCATCGGTCCGGCTGGCATCACAATCGACGGCACATCGGCGCTCAACGCCCCCATGAGCAGGGCGGGTGTCGTCTTATCACATCCGACCATCAACACTGCTGCGTCGATCGGATACGTGCGGAGTACTTCTTCGCCTTCCATCGCCAGCAGGTTGCGATAGTACATTGAAGTGGGTTTCATAAAAGTTTCGCTGAGCCCCATCACGGGGATCTCAACGGGAAACCCGCCCGCCTGCCAGACGCCGCGTTTGATGTCTTCGACACGCTGCTTGAAATGTGCGTGGCAGGAAATCAGATCGTTCCACGTATTCAATATTCCGATCACCGGCTTGTCTTTGAAGTCGTCGGTCGAGAAACCGGCTTGCTTCTGCCGCGAACGATGCCCAAACGACCGAAGATCGTCAGACCCCAGATAACGATGACTGCGAAGTTGTTCCGGCTGGAGACGTGTGCGTGCATGCATGGTTCAGGAGTGCTCTGGAGAGGAACGTTTACAAAAAGCGAGCCGGGATGATATCCGGGTATTCTGACCAGATGGAAGCCACACTGATGCAATCGTTTTTCACGCGAATAGCGGACCGTCCGATGGCTCATTCCGGGGGCTGGTAGTGTGACGCCGCGTAGAATTCTTGCCGATGCAAAACCAACGTTAGATGCGGCTACCCTTGAAACACGGGTTCGTTCGGATCACAATCCAGAGACGGTGCTGGGATTATTGAGCCAATCGACCCACTCAGCTGCCTCAATTATCAGATTTAGCTGACTCAATCCTCAATCAAAAGGACGTGACGGCATGATTCGTCGCCTACATGTTTCTAGCCGCACCATCTTCTCAATCGCGTGGCTGGCCATTGCAGCCTCGGCACAATTCAGCGTGGCCGCGCCGGTTCAGGTCACTGCAGATCCTAGACCAGCGAATGGGGCCGCAGCGGCGGATGCTCAGCAGAATCCCTTCCCGAAGGCCGTTGCCGTGCCGGAGGGAATTTTGGACGGGGGAACAGAATGGCTGAATACGTCGCAGCCGATCGACATGAAGGACCTGAAAGGCAAGATCGTCATTCTGGATTTTTGGACCTACTGTTGCATCAACTGCATGCACATCCTGCCGGATCTCAAGTTTCTGGAAGAAAAGTATCCGAAGCAGATCGTCGTCATCGGTGTGCATTCGGCAAAATTTGACAACGAAAAAGATTCGCAGAACATCCGCGACGCGATCCTTCGGTACGATATTCAGCACCCTGTTGTCAACGACAGCGAACTTTTGATCTGGCGTAAATTTGGGACGCGTTCATGGCCGACGGTGGCGATCGTTGATCCGGAAGGGAAGTTTATAGGATCGCAAAGTGGTGAAGGTCACAGAGATTTGATCGACGCCGTTGTAACACAGTTAATTACGTACCATCGAGCAAAGGGGACACTTGACGAAATCCCGCTGGTCTTCGAGTCGGAAGCCAGTAAATCGCCACCGACCACACTCCGATATCCTGGGAAAATTCTAGCCGATGAGGCGTCACAGCGTGTCTTCATTACTGACAGCAATCACAACCGCATCGTCGTGGCCTCGACTTCCGGAGAACTTCTGCACACGATCGGGACTGGCCTGAGTGGCAGGACAGATGGCGCATTTGATGTGGCGGAGTTCAATCATCCGCAGGGAATTGTGCTGGTTGGAAATATGCTGTATGTCGCCGACACCGAAAACCACTTGCTGCGGGCTGTTGATCTCGAAACTAAGGCCGTCTCGACACTGGCCGGGACAGGCATGCAAGGTTCTTTGGGATTTCTGGGTGGGAATCTGCTTGCGTCGCCATTGAACAGCCCATGGTCCATGGCGCATGTTTCAGGGACATTGTACGTCGCCATGGCTGGGCCGCATCAGATCTGGTCACACAAACTCGGTGAAAACACGATCAATGTCTATGCCGGCAGCGGCCGTGAAGATGTGACTAACGGGCCACTGGCGACCAGTGCTTTTGCGCAGCCATCGGAAATCGTGGCAGATCAAAACGGCAAGTTTTTGTATGTTGTCGATAGCGAAGGATCTGCGATTCGCAAAATAGCGACGAAGAGCCCTGGTCGTGTCACGACTGTGGCCGGCACATCTGAGTTGCCGCGCGGGCAGTCGCTGTTCGCATTTGGCAATCAGGATGGTGTCGGTAATCGGGCTCGGTTTCAACATCCACTGGGGATCGCGATCTACAATGATTCACTGTTTGTTGCAGATTCGTACAACCACGCATTACGAGAAATTGAACTGAAGTCTGAAACCGTTTCGACGGTAGCTGGCGGCGGTTCGGCAGGAAGTGAGATTGATCCGCTGCAGTTGAGTGAACCGGGAGGCTTATCCGTTGCCGGATCTTCACTGTATATCGCTGATACGAACAATCATCGGATTGTCGTCATGGATCTGAACACGAAACAATCTCGGGTGTTTGAAGTCGCCGGACTGGCTGCACCAAATCCTCCCAAACCAGTTGCCGTGCGAGACACCGCGAACGCGATCGACACCGCAGTAAAGTCGTTTGTCTTAGGCGAGAAATTACCGGTCAAGATTGCATTGATGATTCCCGATGGCTACAAGCTCAACGCGCTCGCTCCGGTGAGGTGGGAACTCTTCACCGATGGAACGCAATCGATCTTCCCCACCGTCGCTCTCGGCCAGCGTAACCAAGTTGTCGTGACTGACGGTCATGCGACATTTGACATGCCGCTGACCGGAGAATCAGGAACAGCGACAATGTATATCCGTGTTGATTATGGCTATTGCGGAACAGAAGAAAACGCGGTGTGCCGTCTTGCCACTGCAACATGGCGGGTTCCGATTACGATCGCCGCTGACGCCCCTGTTGACACATTAAGCCTTTCATTTCCAGCTGCTCAATAACCCAAAGTTTGTCCATGAAAATTGTTCGCATTGCGGCGTATCAGATTGATCTCCCTTTGAATGAAGGTAGTTACAAATGGGCGGGGGGGAAATCAGTGGATGTTTTCGACAGTACCATCGTGCGTGTCGAAACTGATACTGGGCTTGCCGGCCACGGTGAAGTTTGCCCGTTGGGGCCGGCGTATCTGCCCGCCTACGCTGCCGGTGTTCGAGCAGGGATTGCGGAGCTAGCTCCGCATTTGATTGGCCTTGATCCCCGCGAGTTGAATCAACTCAATCAACGCATGGATCAGGTAATGAAAGGGCATGCGTATGTAAAATCGGGAATCGACATTGCTTGTTGGGACATTCTTGGGCAGGCTACGGGCTTGCCGGTCTGCACGCTTCTTGGCGGGCGATTTGGAAAAGATGTGGGCTTATATCGAGCGATCTCGCAGGTTTCCCCGGCGGAGATGGCAACCAACGTGGCGGAATATAGACAACAGGGCTATCGCCGTTTTCAACTCAAAGTTGGTGGCGACGCAGACGAAGACATTGCGCGGATTCGAGCCGTGTCGGCCATCTTGCAGCCCGGTGATCGATTAATTGCCGATGCCAACACCGGTTGGCTCGTGCACGATGCCGCGCGCGTGGTGCGCGGCGTGCAGGATATTGACGTTTATATTGAACAACCGTGCGCGACGTACGATGAGTGTCTTTCAATTCGTCGCCGCACGAGTCATCCGTTCGTGATGGATGAACTGATCGATAGTGTGGAAATGCTGATGCGCGCCCATGGTGATCGAGCGGCAGACGTGGTAAATTTAAAGATCAGTAAATTCGGTGGTCTTACGAAAACACGGCAAGCTCGCGATCTCTGCGTCGCGTTGGGAATCGCGATGACGCTCGAAGACAGCTGGGGCGGCGACATTGCGACCGCCGCCATCGCGCATCTGGCACATAGTACGCCGGAGCGATTTCTCTTCACGACAACCGACTTCAACAGTTACGTCACCGTCAGTAACGCCACCGGAGCCCCGCAGCGTGTGCAGGGTCGGATGGCCGCATCCATGGCGCCCGGTTTGGGGATCCAGCCAAGATTTGAGCTGCTTGGGGAACCGGTAGTAGACGTCTGACTGTTCCGGAATATCGCGCGCGGTTGACGATGGCCCATGCGTTTAACCGCGTGGGAACGCCCCGCGCTTCAAATTTCAAATTTCAAATTTCAAATTTCAAATACGAAATCTCAAATAGAACAAAGGCGGCCCGCCGGGCACGCGGTTAAACCATCCAATGCCAACCACGTGCGGTCTAATCTGGACATTCATGTCCTGCTGCACAACCATCAGATCCACTGCTGACTAGCGCGCCGCAGGCCAAGTTCATCAGCGAGGCGCATGAGCATCGAGATTCCAGCACTGATCGGCAGGCTGATCATCAGCAGCGAGGGCAACGATGTCTTCACTGCAAACTGAATGTCCACAGCGGCTGGCATGGCTGAGAGATTGAGTTGGCTGATCAGTTGTAAGCTGACCGCTAGCAGTGTGATGAATGGCAGGTGTAACGGCGTCAACATTTTGGCTAATGATTGCCGGCGGGAACTATAATCGTCTGGCTTCGCGGACGGACTGATCAGACAGGCCGCGATTGCTGGCAGAAGCATGGGGCAGAGTGGCAAGCATCCCGGTCTGGCCACCCAGTCAATTAACAACGCTGTAGCCGAAAGCAGAATCCCTGTCACCGAACGCATCCAGAACATGATGCCACAGGCAATCGGCAGAACCAAGGCGCCGTGAGGCAGCGAACGGGACCACGCAAGTTCAACTGCGATTGTCATCCAGAGAATCACCAGCATTGAAATTGTTTTCATTTTGGCCCTCTCGAATCTACTGCTATCGAGACGGCCGTAATGTCCGTCTGCAGACTCATACGCACAATTCCCACGCGGTCCAGTTCTGCCAATGTGAAGCCCGGCTGAATCCGCACGTCCCATTGGCCGCCCGCGAGGAATTCCGCAGAAGTTACGGTTCCAAAAAACAGTCGTGGGCCACGAACTCCATTAATATCTGCACTGACGACAGTGTCACCGACCGTCACGGCGTCGGTGTAAGTAATTCCTGTCAAACGGCACTCTGACGTTCCTGTTCCTTCCAACATCCCGACCGCTCCGAAGTGCAGTCCGTCATCTGATGTGCGCAAGAGTTGCACCTGAGCGCGGAAGTCGGCTGATGTCACGGGTTGAACCATACTCACCCAACGTCCGGTCTTTTGGACGCGTCCAATGACGCTCGAACCCGACAGCACACGGTCACCCGCCGCCACGCCAGCGTCTGAGCCAATATCTACGACGGCACCGCTGCCATCCACGACTAGTTCCGAACGAGTTATGCCTGCTGACTTGCCTGCCGAAATAATAAGTTCCCGCAACGCCCCTGGAATCCCGCTGCTACTGATCACCTGTGCCGGAATCATCGCATAGTCTGTCAGTGATGAGGCAGGATCAACAAATTCAGCGACCACAGTCGCTTCTTTGGATCGCTGTAAATCACGCCGTAATTTCGCGTTTTCAATCATCAACTGGCGGAGTGTCTGCAACTGTTGCGCAGTGAGATCCGTTGCGGCAGCCGTTTTAACAGGACTGGTGCCGCTCATCCGTTTTCCGGCATCAACCGGTTGCGGCGTGATGGCCATCAGCATCAGTCTCCCGGGACTTAACGCATCGTGCAGCACAGACCGCACCACGCTCAGCATTTCCGTGCGGTCCGCAGCAGTGACGAGGAGCGAAAGCACAAACATCGCGATCGCGGCGAACCACATTCCGTGACGACTTTCTTCCACACGCATCACAAACTCCTGTTACTACCGCGTTCCGTCATCCAGTCCGTGCTTCCAGCGATCTAGGTGATCAAGGCAAATCATTGCGCCGCGTGTGACGGCTGTACGTGGCGAATCCACAACACGCACCGGAATTCCGAGATGTTGCGAAAGGTAGCGGTCGATCCCTCGCAACAACGCACCGCCTCCAGCCAGCACAAGTCCTGTGTCCGCGAGGTCTGCGATAAGTTCGGGTTGACAGCGTTCGATCGTCCGCCGAATACTGTCCACGATTTCTTCGAGCGGCTCGTACAGCGATTCTCGAATTTCTTCGCTCGTCACCAGAGCCTTGCGGGGAATTCCGCTAGCGGTATCAAGGCCGCTAACTTCATGTGTCAGCTCATGGTCCAGTGGCGCTGCGCTCCCGATCGCAATTTTGAGTAGTTCCGCCGTCTGATCACCGATCCGCAGTGAGTATCGACGACGCAGGTAGCGCACGATGGATTCATCCATGGCATCGCCGGCAATTCGAATTGACTGCGACGCCACGATGTCCGCGAGGCTCAGCACGGCGACTTCGGTTGTACCACCACCAATATCACAAATCATACTCGCCAGCGGTTCCGACACTGGCAATCCAGCTCCAATCGCGGCTGCTTTCGAATCATCAATTAGCCAGACGCGTCCCGCCCCGGCCCGCTCCGCACTATTGAACACAGCGCGGCGTTCAACTGCCGTAATACAACCAGGGACCGCAATGATCACGCGCGGACGCAGACCGACAGAACGACCGCAGGCTTTGCGAATAAAGTAGCGCAGCATGGTCTCGCAGAGTTCGAAGTCGTTGATGACACCGTGCCGCAACGGACGGACGGCCTGAATGCCTTCCGGAGTCCGGCCCAGCATCTGATACGCCAGTTTCCCGACTGCCGCGCCACGTCCCACAACGCGATGCTTTCCCTTTGCCACGGCGACGACGGAAGGTTCGTCAATCCGAATGCCTTCACCTGGCAGACCGATCTGCGTGGACGTCGTCCCCAGATCGATTGCAAGGTCGGAGCAAAATCGTTTTCGAACCCAGGCCAGCATCCGTGCTTCCCTGTTAAATTCCCGTATTTTCTCGCGCACGGTACCCGCGATGACGGAGCGTGGCGCCCCTGTTTTTTACAGGCAAACCGGCAAATACCGCAAGACACAGATTTTTTAAGCGATTTCGGCCTGATTTGCCCGTGTCTGGCCTTATCTGTGTTCATCTGCGGCAATTTGTGATTCCAACTTACACCATCCTGTCCGCAATGATCGTCGTCTGTCGAAGCGATTCATGTCAGGCGACCCGCAACACGTTTGCCGCTCGAACGAATTCATGACTGGCCACAGACGAACGCAGATACACACAGATAGGTTCCTGCGTTGTTTACGATTCTGCTTGATTGCGTCTGGGCTTATTTGTAGCCATCTATGTTCATCTGTGGCAAGTTCCTGTTCGTACCAATAAAGAAGCCCGGCATTTTAAAAATGCCGGGCTTCTGGGATTTGAGCGGGACAGGTTGCCAAACGCGTCCTGCGGAATGGCAACTATTTCTTCGACGCCTCAACTGCCGCCTGAGCAGCAGCCAGCCGCGCAATCGGGATTCGGCGTGGCGAACAGCTGACGTAGTTCAGGCCGATCTCGTGGCAGAAATAGACCGACTTCGGATCGCCGCCGTGTTCACCACAGATGCCAATCTTAAGGCCGGGACGAGTTGCCCGTCCGTCTTCGACGGAAGTCTTCATTAAACGGCCAACCCCGGTCTGGTCGATCGTCTGAAATGGATCTGCCGGGACGATATCGTTTTCGGTATAGTAACCAATGAAGGACTTGTAGTCGTCGCGGCTGATACCCAGACAGGTCTGAGTCAGGTCGTTTGTGCCGAAGCTAAAGAATTCAGCGGTCTTTGCAATTTCGCCAGACGTCATGGCAGCTCGCGGCACTTCGATCATCGTGCCGACCATATAATCAACCTTCACGCCTTGTTCAGCAAAAACCGTTTCGGCCGTAGCTTTAATAATGGCGGTCTGATTATCGACTTCCGTCTTGTAGCCAGCCAAAGGAATCATGATTTCCGGATGGCAGTTGATGCCGGCCTTCTTCACGGCACAAGCGGCCTCGATAATGGCTCGGGCCTGCATCGCAGTGATCTCCGGATACACGATTCCGAGACGGCAACCGCGGTGACCGAGCATCGGGTTCGATTCTTTCAGTTCTTCCACGCGCCGGTGTACGGCTTCTTCCGACACGCCAAACGTCTTCGCCAGCTTTGGTCCCAGCGTTGGATCTTCGTGCATGTGGTGTTCTGAAAGGAACTCATGCAACGGCGGGTCAAGTAGCCGAATGGTCACAGGACGGTCGCCCATCGTCTTGAACAGGTGCGTAAAGTCGTCACGCTGGAACTTCAACAGTTTTGCCAGAGCGTTCTCGCGATCAGCCTTTGCGGTGGCAAAGATCATTTCACGCATTTCGTCAAGGTGGTCGAAGAACATATGTTCTGTGCGGCACAGACCCACCCCTTCCGCACCCAACGCGATCGATGCAATGGCGTCGGCAGATTCCGTGTTGGCTCGAACCTGCATCGTGCGATACTTATCGGCCCAAACCATTAATTGAGCATATCGAGCGTAGATCTCGGATTGCTCTGGCTGCAACTTGCCCATGAGAACGTCCATGACTTCAGACGGGCTAGTTTCGATCTTGCCTGCAAAGACTTCTCCAGTGAAGCCGTCAACGGAAATCCAGTCCCCTTCCTTCAGAACTTTGCTGCCGACTGTCAGAGTTCCCGCTTCGTAGTCGATATGCAGCTTATCGCAACCACAAACGCAGGTCTTACCCATCTGACGGCTGACCAAAGCCGCATGAGACGAAGCACCACCAAACGCGGTCAAAATTCCCTTCGCAACCTTCATCCCGCGGAGGTCTTCCGGGCTGGTTTCCTTACGGACAAGGATCAATTGCAGGTTGTTATCAGCGTTCCACTTTTCTTCTGCGTCCGATGCGTGGAAGACAATCTGTCCGGTCGCAGCACCTGGACCGGCATTGATGCCTTTCGCAAGGAATGCGTCAGTTTTGCTCGCCGCCGCCTTCGCCATTGGGTTAAAGATGGGCTGCAGTAACTGATTCAGGTCGTCAGCTGGAATGCGGCGTTTTTCAAGCGCTGTCTTCTCGTCGATCAAGCCTTCATTCACAAGGTCAACAGCGATTCGAACCGCAGCAAATCCAGTACGCTTGGCGTTGCGTGTCTGCAGCATCCAAACCTTGCCGCGTTGAACAGTAAACTCAATGTCCTGAACTTCCTTGTAGTGTTGTTCAAGAATCTTGCCGATATCGTCAAGCTGCTTGAAAGCTTCCGGTGCATCCTTCACCAGCGTTTCTTCGATGCGTTTTGGTGTCCGAGTTCCTGCGACAACGTCTTCGCCCTGAGCATTAATGAGGTAGTCGCCGCAGAAGCCTGGCAGACCGATTGAACAATTGCGGGTGAGGCCTACACCCGTCGCACAATCATCACCTAGGTTTCCGAAGACCATGGCTTGCACGTTGGTCGCTGTACCCCAGTCGTGGGGAATCCCATACTGCCGACGGTAAACCATCGCTCGGTCGTTCATCCAGCTGCCAAAGACAGCCCCGATGCAGCCCCAAAGCTGTTCCATCGGATCTTCAGGAAAGTCAATCCCCTTGTGCTTTTTAATGACGGCCTTGAACTGCACAACAATGTCCTTCAGCACTGCTATGGACAGGTCTTTCTCATGCTCGACACCCGCATGTTCGCGAGCTTTGTCGAGGATCAGGTCGAAGTGGTCAGGATCGTTTTTTGATTCTGGCTTCAGGCCGAGCACCACATCGCCGTACATCTGAATGAGACGGCGATAACTGTCCCATGCGAAGTGTTCGTTGCCGGACTGCTTGATGAGTGCCTGCACAACCTGTTCATTGATGCCGATATTGAGAACAGTGTCCATCATGCCTGGCATGGATTCGCGTGAACCGGAACGGCAACTGAGCAGCATGGGGTTTGTTGGATCGCCAAATTTTGAGCCCATGATGATTTCAGCGTTCTGAATGGCTGCTTCCACCTGCGCTTTCAATTCCGACGGATAGGATTTGCCATTCGCGTAGAAATACGTGCAAACTTCAGTCGTGATCGTGAACCCGGCTGGAACCGGCAAACCAATCCGGCTCATTTCCGCCAGATTCGCGCCTTTGCCTCCGAGAAGCGTTTTCAGAGTGGCATTGCCTTCTGCCTTGCCATCACCCCATGTATAAACGTACTTGTTGTCTGCCATCGAATTTAGACCCCATGATTTGGAAGAGCTGTGAACCGTCACAGCCTAGGTTGATTGGAAAATCATGAGTGTCGGCGTTTTAGCCTGCCGAATCCATGATTCGAGGGGCGAAATCTGTCCGAGACAGTCTCGTCACAGAGCCCCCAAAATAACGGTCAGAATTGACCGTTCGCAGCGCGCACCGCAACCGGAAACCCGATCGGGCGGTCAAGCGAGCGGGAACGTTAGCATTGCTGTCCTTAAACTGCAAGCAGGATCCTTGATGCCGGCTTTCAGTTTTACTTCAATAACAAAGCAGAGCAAGCCCGTCCGCACGGAATTCCGCCATCGCATGAATTCCGTCAATTCGTCCGCTATGCTTCGCGCATACGACTGGTTCTTTTCGCGAACCAAGGTGACCTGTTTTTAAATCCGGACCAGGCATCTGAATTTTTCTGAACTCACGGATCGTCGAGACAAGCGCAGGAACAAAGTGCATGAGTGAGTTACTGACGAGCGAAGCCCTTGTGGCACTCTTGACATTGACGTCTCTGGAAATGATTTTGGGGATCGACAACATCATTTTTATTGCCATTCTCGCTGGACGCTTGCCGGCCGAACAACGTGATAAAGGACGCACGTTTGGGTTGCTGCTGGCCGTCATCTCGCGTGTGGCCTTGGTCCTGTCGATTGGCTGGGTAATGTCGTTGAAGGCTGAATTATTTTCGATCTTGGGGCATCCATTCTCGGGTCGCGATATCATCTTGGTGGTGGGCGGAATGTTCCTCGTCTTTAAGGCGACTCGGGAGATTCACCATAAGGTCCAGTCAGCGGGTGACGATGATGGCAAACCGGTCGCCCAAGCCAGCCTCAGGTCCGTTCTGATCCAAGTGATGCTGATTGATGTGGTGTTCTCACTGGATTCGGTAATCACGGCGGTCGGGATGACGTCGGGATTGAAGTCTGCGATCCCTGTCATGGTCATCGCCATCATTCTGTCTGTGCTTGGGATGCTGCTTTTTTCAAAAGCAATCGTCACGTTTATTGAACGCAATCCCGCAATCAAAGTGCTTGCCCTTTCATTTCTGATGCTCATTGGGATGCTCTTGATCGCGGAGGGATTTGGCAAAGAAATCCCCAAAGGATACGTGTACTTTGCGATGGCGTTTTCGTTCCTTGTCGAAATCCTGCAGATGTGGACAGAGAAGAAAAGTCATCCTCCAGCACCGGAATCGCAGTATTGATCCCATGGCACGATGGATTCTACGCCGAACAATTTAGTGAAATATGCGGTGCCCAATTTTTCGCAGGAAATGTCACCAAAGTTCTCGATTTCTTGGAATATTTCCCAAGCATTATTCTTCGTCTGCGAATGGCTGTTCCTGCCAAGGAATTTGAATATGACGCCAGTCGAACCAAACAATGATCCTGCGTGGGGTGTCTCGCAACCCCAGAATCAGCAACTACAGAATGGAACCACCGGCGATGATTGGAATCCGTATCAAGCTTCGTGGACTCCGTCCGATTCAAACCAACGAGATTCGCATGCTGTTTCAGCGTTGGCGATCTTGAGCATGGTGTCGGGAATTGTGTCGGTTCCGATGATCTGCGCCTGCTTTCTGTCAATTCCCTTTTCGCTGTTTGCGGTCGTGTCAGGCCATATTTCCAGAAGTATTTGTCGCCGCAGTCAGGGCCGTGTGACGGGAGACGGCATGGCAGTCGCAGGCTTGGTGTTGGGTTACCTGAGTTTGCTGGCGACGACCGGTGTTTTAGTGATATTGTTCGCGAACGGTAATATCCGGTCTGGCCCAGCCGCCCCAATTATGATGCCTCCCGCATGGAATCAATCTGAGACAACATCACTGTTGGGGCAGGCGATCGCAAGTCTTAAGTTATCGTCCGGAAATTCTGAAACAGCAACCACACGTGCACTACATCTCCAAGCCTCACTCCACGATATCTCCGAGCAGTTACAGGCGGGTAGTTTTCCTGTCAGGGACGGGAATGTCGCAGTAGATTCGGCGCCGATTGACGCTGAACTAACCGAGACGCCAGGAAGCCTTGAACTGCAGCAGGCACTGGCCGAATCCGTGGTGTATTGCGCACTGCAGGACGATTCCTGTGCGTTTCTTGTCCGGATTGAGAATTGGAAACAACTCAATGAAGCAGACTGCCGAACGCTGTCACAGATGATTTGGCTGGCGGCTGGACGATCAATGAAAGATCACTGCAACGAAGGCCATGCTTTTGCGGTGGCTCTGGTGGCAAACGGACTGCTTGAAGAGATCAGCCTTGGCCGCTATGAGCGTTCCGACCACTTCGATGCCGGACTTGAACATCGCGTCCAGCCGGACGATATGACGCGTCTCAGACTGGAAGGATTCTTTGCCCCAAGGCCGCGTGAGGCAACGCCAAGTACGATTGAGAGTGAAGCGGTGGCACAATAAATCAGCTTCGAGCGCGAGTTAAGAATCCGATAAGAAATCATGAGCGTTTTTTGGCAGAATGGGTGTTGCAATTAAGGTCGCAAACGGTCTGCACGCACCACGTGTTTTTTGACACGCGATTGAGGCACCAACGAACTGATCACAGCTGAGCGTTGGTTTCCTAGGTCGACCACGCTTGGCACCCATGGCAAGTCAATGGATGTCTGCTAGGCACCCGCTACCAAGGATGCCGGGTGCCATCAGCAGTCAGCAGTCATTATTCTGTCGCGGGCGTTCCAGGAGCCGCTTCTTGAATTGCACTCGCTCTTTCAACGGTACCTCGCGATTCCCCAGTCAAAAAGTTGTCGACACGCGCAGACTTTTGCAGCGTCTCAAACGTGTCCCCGACCATCTTTTGGACTTCGCGTTCGGTCAAGTCTGCTTGCAACTGAACCTGCACATCTTTAGGATCGTGATCGACCGGTTCCGTCTGGCCTTCAAACTTCAGGATGGCGAACTGACTCGGCCCGATCTGCAGAATTCCCGAAATCTCGCCCGGTTCTTTCATGGCGAATGCAGCCTTCCGTAGATTCTCATGCGCACCCGTATTCTTGCGAATCGGCGGAATGACACCTCCCAAAGCGCGACTATTGGTTTCGACACTGTAATCACGAGCCAAAGCATCAAAGTCTTCAGGCTTGGCTTTGGCTTTATCCCAAACTTCCTGTGCGCGACGTTGCTTGTCGCACACAATCATTCGAGCCTTGACGCGCGGTCCATAGTTGTCTTCGTAGGCCTGCTGCATCATCTCACGCGTGATCGTCACTTCCTTGCCTGCCAGCTTTCTTAATGCCAGCATCGGCCAGATAATATCGCGTTGATACTGTGTCGGCGAAAGTCCACGCTCGGCCTCCAACAGCTTGTAGTACTGATCCACAGCCAGACCAAATTTTTTAGAAATCTCGATAACCTGCTGCGTCACTTCAGCTTCCGAAACCACAACGCCGCGTTCGGCACATTCCTGCTGAATGATCAAGCGACTGATCATGTTTTCGAGAACTTCTTTGCCGTAACGCTCGACGCATTCCTTTGCCAAGGCTTCGTAGGAAATTGGTTCCGCGTTAACTCGGGCAAATGCTGTATTCTGCGCATCCATTCGGGTTTTCGTGGATCCGTCATCAGATTTTTGCTCAGCGGCTTGAGTCGTCTGAGCTCGCCAGACTTGCATCGAGATGCCACCAGCGATCAACACGACTAGCGTGCCGCCGATCAGGATGCCACTGCGATTTGAGCGAGATTCGGCAACAATTTTTGCCGGGGACTGGGAAGAAAGTTGCGGCATGATCTTGTCTCCTGAACCGAGGATACTCGTCGCGAAGGGGAAGGGGAGGGTGAGAAGCTAGAGAGGGGATTTACAGGGCAAAGCAATATGTCGGATGTTTTTGACGCATTCTGGGCTTCAGTTCCGCGATCGGAGGTCGCAGATTCCGCCGCTTTTCAAAGCGTAATCACACACTTTGGGGCGCGTTATACGCCCTTTTTCGAAATGAGGTCAAGTTCGGTTTTTTGGGCCCCGGAAGATCCGCGAGACAATTGAGAAACCGGCAGATTCTGCTACAATGCCCGAGCTCCAATTTGGCGTCGTAAATGACTGTCAGAAAAGCACTTGCAGCCTGCAAGGTTAAACCTGATTTCTAAAAGGATTTTAGTTTGTCTACTGACGTTCCTCAAAGCGGCGGCCTTGTTCCCTCTGATCCTCGCGTGTTCCGAACTGACATTCAGGATGAGATGCGAACTAGTTATCTGACCTACGCAATGAGCGTCATCATTAGTCGTGCTTTGCCCGACGTGCGGGATGGCCTAAAGCCTTCACAACGCCGCATTTTAGTCGCCATGAACGATCTCAGTCTTGGGCCAAATTCCGGCCGAAAAAAGTGCGCGAAGATCGCCGGGGATACGAGCGGTAACTACCACCCGCACGGTGAAGGTGCCATCTATCCAACGCTTGTTCGGATGGCTCAGGACTGGGTGATGCGTGAGGTGTTGATCGACAAGCAGGGCAACTTCGGTTCGCTCGCCGGTCTGCCGCCCGCCGCCATGCGATATACCGAGGCGCGTCTCTCCGGTGCCGCCGCCGAAATGATGCGCGACATCGATCGCGAAACTGTGGACTTCGCGCCGACATACGACAACGATCGTCTCGAGCCAGTCGTGCTGCCGGCACGGTTTCCGAATCTGCTAGTCAATGGATCGAGCGGCATCGCGGTGGGGATGGCTACGAGCATGCCTCCGCATAACATGGCGGAAGTCTGCGAATCAGTGATTCGCGTAATTGATGATCCTAACTTGTCGCTCGACGAATTACTGGACGTGATCCCCGGCCCAGATTTTCCGACCGGCGGCATTATCTGCGGCAGTATGGGGATCCGTCAGGCCTACATGACTGGGCGTTCAACTTTAACGTTAAGATCGCGTACACATTTCGAAACTGAAAAAAATTCTGATGTCATCGTAGTCACCGAAATCCCATATCAGGACACGCGCGACCGCATTCGTGAAAAGCTGGAAATTCTGGTGCGTGATGAACGCATTAAAGGCATTTCACGCATTGTTGACCTGACGGACCGCACGATTCCGTCATGGCAAGTGCGGCTGCATATCGTGCTGAAACGCGATGCCGACAAAGAAGTCGTGCTGAATCAGTTGTTCCAGTATTCGCCGCTGCAAACGACCGTCAGCGTGATCATGCTGGCGCTCGAAGGCAATCGTCCTAAGTTGATGACCGTGCGGATGCTGCTTGATTCGTTCATTCGGCACCGCGTAGACGTCATTCGTCGCCGTACCGAGTTCATGCTCCGTGAAGCACGCAAGCGAAAGCACACCGTTGAAGGTCTATTGTTGGCTCAGACGGATATCGATCGCATCATCAAAACGATCCGCGATTCCGCCAGCCGCGCTGCCGCTAAAGACGCGTTGCAAAAAGTCCCGGTGCCGTCACCGCTTGTGTCACGCGCTTTAGGCGACGATGGCTTTAAGGCGTTTGTACTTGAGAATGGCGAAGCCGAAAATTACTTCCTGTCGGCCAATCAGTCCGAAGCCATCGTGTCCATGCAGCTTGGTTCATTGGCAAATCTCGAACGCGAAAAACTCGTTGGCGAACACCAGCATCTGCTCGACAATATCGCCGAATTCCTCCGCCTGTTATCCGATGAAGCCAATCTTAGGGCTGTCGTCCGCACCGACATGGAAGAACTCAAGGCACGCTTCCCAGACAAACGTCGCACCACAATTTCTGACGAAGAATTGGGGGACTATGACAAGGAAGCTCTCATCGCTGAACAGCCGATGGTAGTGACGATGTCGCAACGTGGTTACATCAAACGTACTCCGCTGGATGTTTATGAAGCTCAGCATCGTGGTGGTAAAGGGATCAAAGGAGCCACCTCGGACGACGAAGATCCAATTGCTCATTTGTTCGTGACTAGCACGCACGACTTCCTGTTGTTCTTCACAGACAAAGGCAAAGTCCACTGGATCAAGGTTTACGATCTGCCGTTGCAGGCCCGCACGGGCAAAGGTCGCGCTCTCGCAAACATTTTGACCCTAGAAGAAGGCGAAGGCATTGCCAGTTGCTTCAATGTGCGTTACTTCCCGGACGACCAGTATATGGTCATCGCGACGCGGAAAGGCGTCATCAAAAAGACGGCACTGTCCGCCTACAGTCGGCCGAGGAAAAGTGGGGTCATCGCGATTCGTCTGGACGACGGGGACGCATTGATTGATGTCCGCATTGTGCAGGGAGATCAGGACTTAATTCTGGCAACTTCCGGCGGAATGGCGATTCGTTTCAATCACGAAGACGCTCGTCCGCTGAGCCGAGCCACTCGCGGCGTGAAGGGCATCAAGCTGAAGAAAGATGAAATCGTCGTGGGGATGGTGGTCGCCGATCCGGTTCGCACCCTGCTGAGCATCTGCGAATTTGGTTACGGCAAACGCACGCCGTTCGGGCCAGGCGAACTGGATTCCAGCGAAGCCATGTCGGACGATGCGCCGCTAGATGATACTGTTGTGGATGACGATGCAAACGGCATCGCCGAAGATGCATCGAACGAAGCAATGGAAAGTGGCGAAGATGAAGGCGAGGCCTCGGTTACTGGCAATAACCAGTACCGCCGCCAGCGCCGGGGCGGCAAAGGTGTGCGTGACATCAAGACTACTGCCCGTAACGGCAAAGTGGTCGATGTGCTCTCCGTCATCGATTCCGACGAAGTCCTCATGGTAACTTCCCGCGGCAAGATTCAACGCATCCGCGCATCGGATATCAATATCATCGGTCGCAACACCCAGGGCGTCCGTATCATCCGCCTTGATGAAGGCGACACGCTAGTGTCATGTGCTGTCATTCCAGGCGATGTGATTGATGAGGAAGCCGCCAAGGCGGCGGCTGCTGCCGTTCAGATCGCAAGTGCGACAGAGAAGCCTGCGGTGCCAGAGGTTGATGTGCAGGAATCGACTGAATTGGATGATGAATAACGACGATGATATTGGAATAGGCATCAGGGGGTGGTCACCTCTGTTTGACGCAAGATTCTGACCGCTTCAATGGCCCCGGCTTCTGGTGCAAGGGCTGTATTGGCGATTCCGGAGACGACTTTTGTGATGTTGTGATCGACTTGGTCTGCGATGCCCCACGTTTGTCCATCAGCACGAGTCATGTAGACGGAAAGTGTATGATGACCACTCCCCGGTCGTTCGCCGATAATGTGCAGAATGGTGAACATGCCGTCGCGGCCACCGAAGAGTTGCTCGCCAATCCGATAACCGGCCCGGACGCGGCCTGAATTGACGACCAGATTCTCTGGAGAGACGAAGAACTCGGTTCCGGCCAGCTCCGTGCGCACCCGATGCAGGAGGCTAAGTAACTGGTTACCGTCCATCACCGCGAGTGCATTCAAGCCGTCGGAGATGACGATTTGCGTGTTGAACTGTGCGTCTCTTTCACGTCGCAACCCTGCGATCACCGTGGCAGCCTCGTCTGACAGATGCTCACCCGAGACCGGATGCAGGATAAAATCCGTGCGGTCTGCAGATCGCGTGTTTAATCGTGTAACATCAGGAACAGTCGCGACGAAGGCATCGTCTAACTGCATCCAGATGGAGATTTTGGCGTCGTCGTAGATGTGCTGAATGTGTTTGGCCAGCGATGGATGCAGAATCGAAGGCTGTGCGCCAAATCCTTCGGCAATAAAGACGCCGCGGGCACGCACGGCCGCGATCAGGGTGGCCGCTGCGGACTGAATTTCCTTGTCTGATCGGGCATCGTTTTTTCGGCGACAGTACTGTTGATACACCCAAGATGGATCGCCGAAGTGCTCCGTGGGCTGCCCCTCTGCATCGATCACACCCAGTTGCTGGAAGAACTGCCACATGCGATCATTGACTTTAAAACCAAATTTTTCACGAATATGAACGTGATCCTGAAAGCCGGTTGTCAGATATCCCAGCATCGGATCAATGCGCGTCGGCAACGCCATCAGATAGCCGGGGTTAGCGGGCATGATCTGATCGATGCACCATCGCAGATCATCGAGACTGACATCCATGTGCAACGTGGAACATACGTCCAGACCAATCATCAGTCCATGCAGTTTGCCCATCACGATGTCTTCCAGACAACAACGCACGAGCTGTTCGCGTGACCGAAAAACTTCCGGGCCAATGAAGCCGGCAACATCATTAAGAATAACCCACGGATGTTCGTGTTTGCCACGACGCGTAAGAGTCGCTGCAACCATCTGAGTGAGTACTTTGGCAAAGCCATACTTGCGCGATTCATGAACGACCATATCAACACCATGACCATGGCCATTCGTAAAGTCGGCTCCCTGACCTGTCTCAAAGTAGAGGCTAAATCGTCCGTCTCGCGACTTTGCATGCTGCACCATCTTATCGACGGAAATATCAAACGTGTTGTTTGCGTTGTCATTTCCAGCAATGCTTTGAAACCACAATGCCGTGAGGCTGGGATGGGCGCTTTCCACCGCAGCCTGAACATCGATATGCGCGAGGACGCAGTGCGGCAAGACATTTTCAATTCCAAATGTCACCAACACATCCCTGAGCGTTTCCTCCACGGCTGCCACGGATTCCGGAGTGCTCGAAACGGGATTCGTCCCCAGCAGCACATCGCCGACAGCGTACGCAAAGGCGTCAAAGACCTGCCAGCGGATATCATCAACATTATCGGTTGGTGAATTGGGTTGAACCCTAGCCCCCATATAACCTCGAGCGCCAATTTTTGATTCAGGGAGTGGATTAAAAACCTTCGCGCCAATTTGAATGAGCTCAGCGTTGCTCATCAGGCGAACGACACACGCAATGACGTCACTGGAAAGTCCGGCGCGGAGAGCGTGAATCTCGGATTCGCTTCTTTCCAGCAGAAATGTTTTCAACGCTCCAAGGGTCATCTCGCCACACTTCTGCTGAATTTCACGGTTGAGGGCCGAAGTGATCAGTTCTGAAAGTTCGTCGCGAAACGGGGGGTGTTGATCGATTTCGCTCAATGCTGTGGAAGCAAGAAGCTCACGAGCCTGCCGACGAGCATCGTCATCGACCGCGGCAACGCCGATGATAGCATCACCTTCCTTGAATTCGTTTGCGGCTCCCAGCAACTGTTTGTACATCGCGGCATCCCACTTGCCCTGCACGCGTTGGATGTAAGCAAACACGCTTTCTCCCAGCGTAGAGCCTGCCATAGGCTTTGTCGTACCGCTGGCTGCCGACGATGTCGCACACTTCGCAAGCGTTTGCCCGGCAAGCCCTAATGCCAGAAATCGTCTACGATGGAGCATCGATAAAGTCCCTGAAAGCCGACTCAATCTGTGAATAAATCCTGCCCCGGAGTATGACAACGAAACGGGGATTTATCCACCAAGAAGTTTAACCGCGTGCCGCGCGAGCAGCGTCGCGTTGGGTGAATTCCCCGGCCTAGGGCGTTGCCCACACAGGCAAATGAATGTGCCCTCCGCGACCGCATCCCGCTCGCAGGACGCGGGACGTTTGGTTTTAAGAGAGGGAGAAGACCTGATATATTTGCCAAAATTGCTGTTCTCTCACTGTGATGCTCTGCTTTTCGGAAGAAATAATGCCAGACAATTTGAATGTATTCTGTGGTTGTATCCCAGCCTTGATGACACCCTGTGCGGCCGATGGTGTGCCGGATTTTGTGGCACTGGTTGCGAAAGCTAAGGAACTGATTGAAATTGGCATGCGAGCTGTAGTGTATTGTGGTTCGATGGGTGATTGGCCCTTGTTGACGGATGCCCAGCGACAGGAAGGTGTGCGACAGTTGTGTGAGGCGGGGGTTCCGGTCGTTGTCGGAACAGGCGCTCAGAATCCGGCGATAGCAGCTGCTCATGCGGCGCACGCGAAGAAAGTTGGTGCGGCGGGTTTGATGGTCATTCCGCGAGTTCTGTCACGTGGTAGTTCAGCGACCGCACAACGTCATCATTTCGCAGGGGTTCTCAAAGCAGCGGCAGGCTTGCCTGCCGTCATTTACAATAGTCCGTATTATGGATTCGAAACGAAGGCTGAGCTGTTCTTTGACCTCCAGCGAGAGTTTTCAAATCTGGTGGGCTTCAAGGAATTCGGCGGAGCGGACTCATTGAGTTACGCGGCCGAACACATCACCAACCGCGATCCTCGCCTGACGCTAATGGTCGGTGTCGATACGCAGGTCTATCACGGCTTCGTGCACTGCGGTGCTGCCGGTGCGATCACGGGCGTCGGCAACGCACTGCCGCGTGAAGTTCTGCGACTGATCGCTCTGTGCGAAAAAGCAGCCACCGGCTGTCCCGATTCGCGGCGGCTGGCTCAGGAACTGAACGAAGCTCTGACCGTGCTGTCCACCTACGACGAAGGCCCCGATCTGGTGCTGTACTATAAATACCTGATGGTGTTGGAAGGCAATTCGGAATACAGCCATCATTTTAATCCGTCTGACGTACTTAGCCCCAGCCAGCAGGCGTTCATTCAAACCCAGTGGCAGCTCTTTCGCACATGGTGGAGCCGCTGGAATCAGGGCTAAGACAGTGGGAATTACTTTAACTGCTGCGCACGCCTACAGTATCGAAGTTGTCGTCGCTGATGGGGGCGTTAATGAAAATAGATCGAGGGGCGAACGCGGCGAGGACTTCTTGGAATTCAAATGGGCTCCTGTCCGGATCATTGCCATAGTCCTTGCCCTGAACTTTGAAGTCATAGGGGTCTTCGCCGAATGCTGGGATCCTGGACTAGACAGACGAAACCGCGTACTGCGAGTTCGTGCGCATGATGCAGATTCTCGAGTGCGCCAAGTCCTGCCGGTTCGTCTTTGCCAATGCCGGTCGTCTGATGCAGACAGAGCAGCGTTGCTCCCGGTGATGTTTGTCCCGTGGGAATCAGCAGCCATGCCGGGACACGATCACCTAGTTCCGTCGCAAATGAGATTTTCTGACGTTCGTAGCCCGCAACGGGTACCGTCGGCACAACTTGCGCGTCGATAGGTACGCGACAATCAGAATCCGGAAGAGTTCCCATGGTGAGACTCATTCCTGCCAGAATCAGCGCCCGCCGCATACCCATTTGCAACGGCGTCGTGATCGGCTGTAACCAGCCTGCGTCATCTCTCAGAACCATGACGTTGTGGTGATCTTAGACGTCTCCGTTAGGCTATCGGCATTCAGCGAGGGCGGTTCGCGCAGATTGAATCTTGGCGGCGGGAAGTTCAACATCGTCTGGCAGATAGCGAGCCTGTTCATAGATTTCGGCGAGTGTCTGCACTGCGCTACCTTGTTGCGGGGATTCAGCAGCGAGCTGTGTCGCAGCGGCGCGATGCGTCCACCAAGATTCAACGAGCTTGTGCGGATTCAACGCCAGTGCGTGAAACGCCGAGATGACGTCCTCGCGTGAGCGAATGTCACTTGGCTGGTAAACTCGCTGAGAATCGGCAACGCCAGTTGCAACCGATACCAGTTGCAGCAATGGTCGCCGCATCACGAACACAGCAACAGCCACCATTCCCAAAAGTCCCAGACCGATCATAAGAAATGATTCGAGCGGCAATTGAGTGTCACCGGAAACGGAAGTGCCCCCACCGGACGACGCTCGCGGTGAAGTCGGGGCTGGTGGTGCCTTGCTGAGATCTGACAGAAAATTGGATGCGGCATCACTCCACGTGTGCGTGCTTGAATCCGTGTGAGACTGCTGCCGTGACGAATCGCGTGGTCGTCGCGATTCACCTGATCGCTCCTTAAACTTCGCTCCATTGATCAATTCTTCCATCTGATCATCCATGCCGCTCAGCAAGTCCGTCAGCGATTTCTGCAGACCTGCGTCACCGGGAGTTCCGTTCCGACCACTCGGACTAGCCGTGTTTTCCGGCTGCATGGGATTCTTCCCGGACGAGCCTTCATTTCGATCAGTCTGACCGGCAAGCGAATCCAGCTTTGACTGCTGCTCAGCCTGCTTTTCCGCAAATTGTCGGGCTTTAGTTTCTTCCCTCGCATTCTGGATCAGTTGATCGAGTGTGCCACGGAGGCCCCGTTTTTGCAGCTCACGTTGAATATCGATCTTCGATTGGTTCGTTTCCGGAGACGCATCCGGAGAACCTGTCGGTTCCGAATCATTGCCCCCGGAATCACGTGGCATTGATGATTGCGGACGTGCATTGCTACCAGACGTTTTGGAATCGGGAGTTCCTTCTTTTGCACCGGGTGCCGGAAATCCCCTGCGGAGCTGCTCCTGCAGGAATTCCGAAACGGAAGGCATCGATTTTTCCGATGAACCATTCCCGGATGATTTTTGACCCTGCCGTTCAGCGCTCTGATCAAGGCCGTCACGATCCGCAGGCGGCGACTGGGGGTTTCTACCGGACGGCATCTCCGCAGGCGGAAAAACTTCGCCTTGCTCCGACGTCCTCGGGCCGAATCTGACTGGCGGTTCAACGGGCGTCGCACGATCCGGACGTCGATTCACGCGTTTTAAAGCGTCAGGTGCCGGGGCACTTCCATTATCTTCGCTGCGCGGCGACCGCATACCAGGACGCACCTCCGGCAAACGTGTCTCGTCGGGGTCAGGGCTATCCGTTCCATCGTCAGATGGCTGCTGTTTTCGCTGCGAATCCTTGAAGCGCTCCAACAAATCCTGAAATGCCTGCAATGATGGCTGCTGAGTTTCACGATTGCCTGCCTCTTCGTCGCCAGGATCGCCTGCACCACGCTCAACCTCGTTTAGGTCAGCCTCGTTGCGATCGGTGTCAGGTTGTTCGGTGCGCGGTTCTTCGGTGTCAGGTTGTTCGGTGCGCGGTTGTTCGGTGCGCGGTTGTTCGGTGTCAGGTTGTTCGGTGCGAGGTTGTTCGGTGCGAGGTTGTCGTTCGTCTCCGCCGCCGCGTTTCGGGGACGTGCGTGGCAAAGCATCGGCGCCATCCTCGGAAGCATCGACACGCGGACTCCCGTCCTCATTCTGCGGCGACTTGTTTTTTTTACCCTGAGCGATCTCAGACAGTTTCTTCATGGCGTCTTTGAGCAACTCCCATGATTGGTCAGCAGGCTTCGTCGGTGGCGATGCCTGCTCCTGAGGCTGAGTTGGAGATTGTCCCCGTCGCCGCGGAACCGGAGGCAACGGCGAGTTAGAAGTATCGCTGTCATTTTTGGGCAGCAGGCCATCTTTCGAAAACTGTTCCAGCAACTTCTTCAAATTCTGTTGCATGGCCGGATTCGCCATCGCTTCATCCAACTGCTCCTTCGGGATCGAATTAAGATCAGGAGGCATGACACCCGGTGGCAGTTGCTCCTGCAACTTATTCAGCGCCTGCTGCAACTGTTCCAACTGCTTGTCGTCGATCTTTGGACTGTCCTCAGGAGCAGCGACGATTGAACGTAATTTCTGCAGCAACTGCATCTGAGTCTGCACATCGGACAGCTTGCCCTGTGGTAACGGAAGAATCCGCTGCGAACCAAGATCTCCTGACACCGATTGTGCTTCCGCCGTGTCGGTGCTGCACAACAGCGTCAACAGCACGCCCAGCATGCATCCACCAACAGAAGTCCGCATCGCGACAATTCCTGCAAAGGCTATTCTTGTTGACTTTAGAACTCTCAACAGAAGCAAAAGGATTCTAGCACTTGCGCGGCGTCATTGAAGCGCCCATTTCCTCAATGTGAAAATCATCCGAAACAATCACGGCGCAGCAAAAAGGGGCAAAACGCTGTCTCCGCACGCACCCGAATACCGTGACCGCAGGGATGCTTCCTCTCGGACCTGACCCGGTTAGGCTGGACCCGCCGCGATTGGAGACAGCGTTTTGCCCCTGATTGAGCAATTCGCTCCCCACATTATTCAGCCGATTGCGTTGAATCTCAAGTGACGACTGTGAACTTTGCGAGACGAATTGCATTTTCTCACGACAAGTCCGGTGAACTACTCATCGTCCGCTACGTTTGACTGCTCGATTTCCCATGCTATGACGACGATTCGGATTCGCGCGTAATCGACTTGGCTTTCCAGATGTTCAAAAATAGGCTTCAGACGCTCGCAGCCAACCTTACTAATCGCTTGCTGTACCAACTTCTGCAACTTCGGCGTAATCCACGCGTCGATGTCGCTGATTTGATGAGCCTTTAGGTATTCCCCTAAGTATTTGCTGACTGTATCCAGCGCGCGATCCAGTTGATTCGCCACATCCTCAAGGGATAGCCCTTGTTCGAACAAGTCATAATATTCTCCTGACGTACTTTCACGCGGTTGCGAAGAACGACTCTTGCCGGCGGAACGCGCCAAGACAGGACTTGGTGTTTCAATATTCATGGCCACATTATGGGCGTGGCACCATTCCTTAATCGTATGTAACACGACCGCTCCGAATTCTTTCTGTTTCTGCGTTCCAATTCCGTGAATCCGCGTTAACACGCCCACATTTGAGGGACGTTGACGGGCCAAATCACGCAGAGTCGCATCGCTGAAGATGATATAAGGAGGCACTTGCTTCTGAACAGCCAGGCGATTCCTCATCCCACGTAATTCATCGAACAGATTGCGATCCACTCCTTCCCACTGGTCTTCCACAGGCTGAGCCGAATCAGCGACCTGCATCCGCAGCAACATGGGTGTCGCCTGTCCTTTAAGTAACTGACGGCCGAGCGGTGTGACCTCGAGGCAGTTGTATTCACCGACCTGCCGCAGAAACCCCTGCGACAACAATTGGTCAAACCAGTTCCGTACTTGAGGTTCCGGTTCGTCTTTGAGCAGTCCCCATGTACTCAGCTTGTCATGGCCGTTTTCGATGATGCGTTTGCCTTTCGAACCACGAAGCACCTGAGTTGTATATGCCGCCCCAAACCGCTCGCCTTGGCGTACAACACATGACAAGAGTTTCTGCCCCAGAATGCTGGGGTCTTCGACCGGCTGCATTTCGTTCAGGCAAAAATCACACGCTCCGCAGTTTTCATGTTGCAACGTTTGCCCAAAATGTTCTACCAGTTGTTGATGACGGCAACGAGTACTCACGCAATACTGCTGCATCGCCGAGACGGCTCGCTGACCGGTCTGGCGCACAGCGGGATCTTCGGTGTCCTTCATCAGGTATTCCCAAGTATCCGCATCTTTCGCGGCATACAGCAGACAGCATTCCGCTTCTAGGCCATCGCGTCCCGCACGACCGCTTTCCTGCTGGTAGTTTTCCAGTGAGCGAGGCATCTCTGCGTGAATGACGAAACGCACGTTGCTCTTGTCGATCCCCATGCCGAACGCGACCGTCGCGACAATGATGTTGACATCTTCGTCGATAAAAGCGTCTTGGTTTTTTCGCCGACCTTCGTCAGACATACCAGCGTGATAGGGCAACGTTTTAAACCCCAGTCGATTGAGTGAGTCACTGGTACTATCCACGTTCTTGCGACTGATGCAGTACACGATGCCTGATTCGCCCTTGTGGCGCTGCAGAATCCGTTGCAGTTGGCCGATTGGATCTGTCCGACGCTCAACGCGATACTGCAAGTTCGGACGATCAAACGAACCCACAAGAATCTCCACATCCGCGATCCCGAGCTGTTCGACAATGTCCTTCCGAACCTGTTCGGTGGCAGTCGCCGTATAGCCATGTACCGCAGCACCTGGAAATGCCGTTTTGAGGCACCGCAATTGGCGGTACTCAGGACGAAAATCGTGCCCCCACTGACTGATGCAATGGGCTTCGTCAATTGCAATAAATGAGACACCCGCTCCCTGCAGGAACTCAATCGTCTGCGGTTGCAGCAGTCGTTCTGGGGCAATGTACAACAACTTAAGTTCATGCCGCCGGATCTGGCCGGCGACATCACGCTTGTTCTGCGCCGTCTGCATACTGTTAATGCAGGCAGCAGAAACGCCAACCGAATGGAGCGAATCCACCTGATCTTTCATCAATGAGATGAGCGGTGAAACAATCAATGCCATGCCGTCGCGACTGATCGCCGGCACCTGATAACAGAGTGATTTTCCGCCGCCGGTTGGCAGGACTACTAGCGAATCACGATCACTCATGACTAACGACATCGCTTCCCGCTGCAATGGCCGAAAGCCGGGATATCCCCAGTACTGTTTTAGATTCGCCAGCAGACTGGATGCGGTGCTTTCGTGCATTGTCTTAAAAATTCCTTTGCGTGATGAACATTCATGTTTGTCGTTTTGCCGAACAATGTTGCCAAGGCAATGATGGCCGGATCGTGATGGTATTCGCCCTGTGGTGTACACGGTGGTAAATGACTCGGACATGAATGTCCAAGCTACACAAATCGCGACATTTGCGTGACACTTATTACTTGAGCGATACGTCTCACGGAATCGGTTCCGCCGCCGGAGGTTTTCCTTTGCCACTCCGCACATAAGCCGCTCGATCCTCGGCGTACTGTTCGGCTGTTTCAACGATCGCAGCGACCTCGTCCGACTTCGCCGCTTCAAACATCTTCTTCAGAAACGGCACGCACCAGCCACAGCCGGTTCCCGCACCACCGCACTCACTGATCTGACTGGGCACGCGCGGACGGTGAATCCGGAGAAAGTTTTGAACCTTTCGCTGACTGACGTGGAAGCAGTAACACAATTTATCATCCGGCTGCATGGCGTAATCCTGTCAATGAATGTCGCGTTTACGTCCGCTACATCGTCCAGAATTCTGGGGGCAACATTGTTCGGAATCCTTCCGGCTTGAGTGCCAAAATGGAACACTTAAGTTCCGGCAGCAGACGTTCCACTGTGCTTCCCGGCAAAAGTCCTGAGACACCCGTTTTAGATGAAGTTCCAAGGATGACAAGGTTAGCACTCGCTTCGTCGACAGCCTTGAGAATGCATTTATCCGCATCACCTAAACACACCTGCACTTTGACACCTGCGTGGAGCGTACGATAATCCGTCGCTGCAAGTTGTGCATGAACCTTGGTTGTCAGATCGGTCACATCAGAACCTTCCTCAGCGGCATGCACCACATGGAGTCGCGCAGAAAGTTTCGAGGCGATCGAGACTGCCGTACAAATGACATCTGCGCCAACGAGGCCTAGGTCTGTACAAGCCACGATGTCCACCGATTCATTGTCTTCAGCAGGCGGCTTGACGATCCACACTGGCCCCGGGGCAAGTCGCAAAAGTTTCAATCCCGTGCTACCAAAGACAACTCGCCGTAGTGATCCTAAATCCCGAGTTCCACAAACAATGAGTGTGTCCGAGCGATTGCCAGCTAGGCGGATCAGTTCTTCCCATGCGTCCCCGCTTCGGACAACACAGTCGACCTGTTTTCCGGACTCTGCATCTGCAGGGTACTGTTGCTGCAACTCACTGAGGACTATTTCGGCAGCTCTGCGATCCTGAATCAACTGCCGATCGAGGCCTTCATGTGAACCGAACCAGCCTACCGAGGTTTTGGGGAGAACCGTTGCCAGTGTGACGGGCATTCTGCCGCCATTGGAAACCTGAAACGCATGGTGGACGGCCAGTTGACTTGGGCGTTTCAGCTTCGATCCATTCCAAGGTCGCTCGGCCGGCATTTCTACCCCGACCACGATTCGCTTAACTTGAAACATCGAATCGACTTCCTGAACTATGGTTGATTCTTCATCTCAGAGTGAGACTATGCCGCGCCGCCCCTAGCGACGTCTTGCCCTATTCTATCTGAACTTCGCTGCGATTCACTTCCACCACCAAGATTTTGCGTCAGTCTCGCCAAATGCGATTTGTTATAAGATGATGAAGTGGCAGCATTCACTTAAACTTCTCGGATCAAACGAAAGCAGATCATCCACAAAATATGAACGCCGCGCCGCTCATCAGAATGGATTACTCAATGAATGCCGTGCAGTTTCAGAAGACCGGTGAACCATTTGCGGTTCTCAAGACGTTGGAGATTGATCGTCCCGTGCCAAAGGCTGGCGAAGTCTTGGTTCGGATGCTGGCGACGCCGATTAATCCATCAGATTTGATGTATATCCGCGGACGCTACACCGTTCCGGCGCAGTGTCCTACAACGCCTGGTTTTGAAGGCGTCGGTGTTGTGGAAGCATCCGGTGGCGGTTTGCGAGGTCGATTGTTCATGAAACGGCGAGTCGTGGTGCTCAATCGACGCGGCGGTAATTGGGCCGACTATGCAGTTGTCCCAGCGACAGAAGTCATTCCGATCAGCAGCTGCTTGTCAGTTGAACAGGCCGCGACATTCTTCGTCAATCCCGCGACCGCATGGGTGATGACGCGTGAAGTCCTGAAGGTACCGCAAGGACAATGGCTGGTCCAGACTGCGGCTGGTTCCGCACTTGGACGCATGATCATTCGACTTGGACGAACGACCGGTTTCAAAACATTCAACATCGTACGGCGGGAAAGTCAGGTAGAAGAATTACGAAGTCTGGGGGCAGACCATGTTGAAGTCTTTGACGAAGCCAAAAACATGCCGGACGCACTCAACGCATCAATTCGCAGGACGACCAGCATCTCCGGGGCTGGAGTTGGTTTTGCGATCGACGCCGTGGGCGGGGCCGCGGGATCGGCTGTGATTCAGAGTCTTGGCCATCATGGCCGCATGCTGGCTTACGGGACGCTCAGCAATGAGCCTCTGTCGTTCAGCCCGCGAGTCCTGATGACGACAAGCAGCAAAGTCGAAGGTTTCTGGCTGGGCAGATTCATGGCAGGCGTCTCGCTGCCATTTAAACTGAGTCTGGTTCGCCGCCTCACAAAGTTGATCGACGCAGGTGTTCTGAGTACCGAAATAGCACGAACGTGCACACTGAATCAGATTCAGGATGCGGTCAAAGCCGCAGAAGACTCGTCCGTGGCAGGGAAAGTCCTGCTCCGCATCGCAGAAGCCTGAAGATTTGGATTTAATTTTTAAACCCTGCAGTTGGCAAACACTAGGGTATCAAAAATACATGCCCTTCGGGTTTCGTAGTCGATGGTCGCCGTGAACGGCGTTCCCACTCGCATAATTAATTGGTCAGCAGTTGGGTCGCAAAGACGATCGCCGCAGTTTCGATCCGAAGAATGGTGTGTGGCCATGAAATCATGCGGGCCCCGACGTTCACTGCTGCCTGAAGTTCGATCTCGGTAAATCCACCTTCTGGCCCGATCAGTAAAAGTCGAGATGTGATCGGCATCTCTGCGTGATACGGCAGAGGCGTGATCGATGGTGTCGGATGCGCAATCCAGAGTTCACCTGCCAAGCGTGTGGCCGTTATGTCGTCAAGGACGGATGTTAGCTTTTGGAGCGGCGACAATTGTAGAAGTTCGTTGCGACGGCACTGCTTGCACGCCGCGATCACATAGCTGCGCAGTTTGTCTTGGCGGGATTCACTCGAGATGACCTCGGTGCGATCCGTCTGCAGCAGAATGAGGCGTGCAACCCCGATTTCTGTTAGCTTTTCGACCATCCATTTTAGGCGGTCGGCCTTGGGTGGCGCAGCAATCACCGTGACGTGAGCATGACTCATGGGAGACGTCTGACGACGGGCTTGCACGGTACAGAAAACCTCGCGCCGACTGCTCCGCGTCACCACGGCATCTACCTCCATTCCGCAGCCATTAAACAACTGCAGTGGATCTCCAGATTTGAGTCGCAGGACATGCAGCAGATGATGCGCCTCCGTGTCATCCACGACCACATCATCTGTCAGCAGCAGTTCGCAAAATGCACGCGGCAGCATAAGGGTAGTTCTGTCTCTCAGCCAACGGTCTGTGGATTTAGGCGTTTGAGCCAAGCCAACGGCGAGGTCTTCCAAATTGCCTCGCCGCTGCCGCGGGTGAAACGAACTTCGATGCCTCAATGTCTCAGAAATTGCCGTCCTGCAACGTACCATCCGTCCTGTTGTAATGGCATCTGCGTCCGTGGAGCGACATCGCCTATGACTTTCGTTTTCGGCGATCGTCAGGGCGCTGACCGTTCCTAACAACAAAACCAATGCTGGCTGCCAGAGCGGCGGTGGAATTCAAATCTACCCGGTCAGGCATTTCGGATGTTTCTGTCCACCAAGCGGCGGATTGCCATTCCGACATGACGGCATCGTATTCGGAACCGACCGTTGCCGCTGGCTCAACCGAATCTAGTAATTCCGCGCCACTAGCGAGAGCGACAGTCGCCTCAGGTCTGACGTCTGCGTTGATTTGTGAATCCACTTCCCCAATGAACTGATCAGCATTTTCCACTAGCAGCCCGTCTGGAGTCTGATTCCCGTCGTTGATTAGCAAAGATGCCTGAACCAAGGTGCCCACAGAGTTCAAAGCATCCTGCGGAAGTTCGTTCGCTGCGATCACCAAGTCAACGGAAGCACTCCAAGCTGTTATGACACCCATCGTGCTCACGGCTCGTACCCACGCACGATACGTCCCTGGAGGGAGAGTTGTCGCGGACGTAAATGTCGTGTTTGTTAAGCCCGTCTGGTAGATCACACGTTTGCCGGTTGCGACATTGTTGACCCATAGTTCGTACCTCTCCGTACCTGCTACCGCTGTCCAACTGAACTGCGGTTTTCCAGGCGTTCCCACCAGCTTCGCACCTGTAATCTTCGGAGGCTGGCCAATTGAGAATGCGCTTGGGGCTGACCAGACGCTGAAGTAATTCCCTAGCCGACTGCGAACGAGTACTTGATATTGGCCGGGCGCGATGTCCTGGGTGGCCGTAAGGGAAGTTGTGGTGACATACTTGTTGCTGAGGACAACAACATTTGTGACAGCATTGCGGACGGACAGTTCATAGCTCGTGGCACCACTGACGGTGGTCCATGAAAAGGTCGGAGTGGTGTCAAATGTTCCCCCACTAGGTGCTGTGACTGTAGGGGCACGCAGAACTGTATGTTTTCTCGCTAGGCTCCACAGCCCGGGTTCGCCTTGGGAATTTAGGCCGCGAACCCAAATGCTAAACGTTCCGAACCCTAGACTCTCGGTAGGAGAGTACGTCGTCGTCGACAATGCAGTCGCACCGACACGGTAAATCACACGATTCTGGCCAGTGGTGAGATTATCCGCCCAAACTTCATACTTAACAGCATCCGGAATTGCAGTCCACGTGATCGTCTGGAAAGTAGGGCTGGCGATGTCCGTCTGTGCTGCCGGGGCCGTAATGACGGGAGTCGTATTGATGAAGAAATCACGCGCCACGCTCCAATAGCCGGCTACTTCCTGATTATCAATCGCACGCACCCAGACGCGGTAACGTCCGATCCCCAAATTTTCC
>QWQG01000166.1 GCA_003670925.1 Planctomycetota bacterium
ACCAGACGCGGCAATCGCTCACGAATCTTTTCCGCACCGAAGCGATGAATCAGCGTTAGTCGTCCCCGTTCATTTGCCGGATTTAGCATGCCGATCAATTCAACAAGCTCCTCGGGCTCCATTGAATTACCGACTTTCAGACCGATCGGATTACGGATGCCCCGAAAATACTCCACATGCGCACCGTCTAGGGTGCGTGTGCGGTCGCCGATCCAGGCCATATGAGTGCCCAAATTGTACCAGCCACGATTTCGTTCCATGCGTGTCAACGCCTGTTCGAACGCGAGCAACAAGCCTTCGTGAGACGTGAAGAAATCAACGCGTGTCAGTTGCGTGAGTTCGCCTGCAGAGACGGCTTCCATAAAGCGAATCGAATCGCTCAGTGAATCCAGTAACTGTTGATAGCGGCGTGAGCCGGGCGTATTGCGGACAAATTCCAGATCCCAGTTTTCCGGATGATGCAGGTCGGCAAAACCACCCTCGCTCAGCGCGCGAATGTAGTTGATGGTCAACGCTGATTTCTCGTATGCACGGAGCATCAGTTGTGGATCATTGCGGCGCTCGGCAGACGTAAAGCCCGATTGGTTGACGATATCGCCGCGATAACTGGGCAGTTCTAAGTCGCCCCGTTTTTCCGTGTCGGCCGAACGTGGCTTTGCATACTGACCGGCAATGCGCCCGACACGGACAATTTTTTTCTTTGAGCCGCAGATAAGCACTAGACTCATCTGGATCAGAACCTTGAGCTTACGCAGGATCGACGGGGAATTACAGTCGTCGAAACTTTCTGAACAGTCGCCACCTTGCAGGACGAAAGCGTTGCCTTCCTCTGCGATCGCCAACTGCGTGCGCAACCTATCAACTTCCCATGCGGTGACAAGCGGCGGAAGCGTCGTGAGTCGTCGAATGGCGTCCGCAAGTTCCTGAGGATTGTCGTACTTCGGCTGCTGCTGCGACTGGCGCTTTTGCCACGATTCAGGGGTCCAAGGTGAGTTCATGTTGAGATTATTTCCACCCACACACCGTTTGTCACTTCCAACCATGTGCAGTTCTGAAAGCCGGAGCAAATTTTGCGACAGTGGCAACCTGCATCCGAATTGAACGCCCATTTTCCATTATTTCGCAGCTTAAGGTTGGATCTGGCAAGAGGGCGATCGTTCACATTGAAGCCCTAAAATCGTCACAAATCAAAAAATCAGAAGAATAGGATTAATCATTATTGCGTCAGCTGCCGTGCTGCGCTACTCTACTCGTTCTCTCCTCAAATCTCGCTGACGAACAAAGCACGTCGAGTTTTCCATTGGCAAACGTCCACCATAAATCGGTGACATGCCTAACTCTGGCAAATCGAAAAGTGCGAACGTGAAAATCACTAAAGTCACCCCGATTCGTGTTGCGCTTGGTCAAAAAAGTGCGCAGTTTCCAGCCACTCAGCTTCTGTGTCGGAAACTCCGATGCCCGGTAGAAGTGGCGTTTTCTACGACGATGCCGCGGCTTGCCGCATTGTGGAGACCCATTAGATCGCTCTGGGAGCAAAATTATCGGGCAGAAGCGTGCTCGTTAATGGCCGAAACAACTCCGCACGCAGCACAGGATGCCAGCCGCAGCATTCCAACTTTGTTTTTATTGGCACAGATGCGGATGGATCATGGTGATACCGTCGGCGGCGAGCGCTGTCTTCAATCGGCGGTCAGACAGCTAGGGCTTCAGACAAACATGCGGGCTAAGCCGCCTAGTCGAGCACAATCGCGAATCTCGACCGCCGACGTTGACGCGTCATATGCGCTTTGCGATCGCGATTGGTTGATTCTCGCGATTCAGGCCCTCCTCAAGGATGACATCGAATCTTGTCTCCTTTGGATTCGGCAAGCGGATCCGCGACTGTTCGAGACGGTCGGTGCAGCAGAATCACCCCAGAGACTGCGACTGGTCGGTGACCTGCACGCTATTCTGGCGTGCGTCGCCGCGCAGACCGACGAGTTGGAAGAAGCAGAAAAGTTGTTGGTGACAGCGTATGAAAAGCATGTGCAGGTTGAGGCTTTTCAGGCAGTGTGTCGCGACCTCATCCTGACAGCCCGTCTGGCCATGCTTCAAGGCCAATTCGACCGTACACAAACGCTCCTGGACGCCGCTGAATGCCAGCTCGTGTTGGCTTTGCATCCAGATGAGGCTGACCGCAGTCCGCTGATGAGTATCATCTACAGCGACCGGATGCAGTTTGCAGCTACCTTGCACGACACCCACGTCAGGCGCTGATGTCGGCCTTCAAAATAACCTGTCGCGTAACGATTCGGAAGGCATCATGCCGATAACAGACAGGGTGTACACTGCGATGCTGCACATTTCAGCAGATTCGGCAGGTCTACGCAACGTTTTTATCCAATAAGTGGCGAACCGGCCCTCGCCTCACGCAAAATTGACGATGACCGGAGAAATGGCGCTGCCAACGAAGCGTGGATGCTTTAAACTCACGCCAGATACGCTCGTGCAGATGTCCGCATCCGTTTGCGAAGACATTGCAACACATCTTGGCTGGATTCTACGGAATAGATTCGCATGGCTTTCCCAAAACCATTTTTCCGTTGGCGACCTCACCCTTGGCATGGGCTCGAAGTCGGTCCGAATCCTCCGCATCTAGTGCATGCGTTCATCGAAATCTCTCCCTTCGACCTCGTCAAATACGAGGTGGATAAAGTGACGGGCTATTTACGCGTCGACCGCCCTCAGCGAACCTCGTCACAACCGCCCGCGCTGTATGGTTTTGTTCCCCGTACGTTCTGTGGAACGCGTGTTGCTGAACTGATGCCTAAGGCGCGGCGCGGCGATGGTGACCCGTTGGACATCTGCGTGCTCAGCGAGCGACCGATTACCAAATCGGAAGTCATCGTAACTGTGCGTGTCATTGGTGGCCTGCCCATGCTTGATGGTGGTGAAGCCGACGACAAGATTATCGGCGTGTTGGCGCAGGATATGATCTGGTCGCATGTTGAAGATCTTGATGAGTTGCCGCAAGCCCTCGTCCAGCGATTGCGGCACTACTTCACAACGTACAAGATGATGCCGGGCGATACGACGCAACAGGTTTCCATCGACCACATCTACGATCGCGCGCATGCCGAGAAAGTAATCCTTGCCGCGATGGCTGACTATGACGACGAATTCGGCGGTGCATGATCGGACTGCCAACGCGAATGAACTCGCGTTGGCCCCCGCAGGGACCTGAGACATTCACATGCGCCATCGGTGTCCACTGCATCGCTCGTTTTTCGGGATGTTGCGTCGACGCTAGTCGGAGTTGAATTCCCACACCTTCGCTTGAATCAGCAACTGCACCTGAACTGGCGCCCCGACGTTCAAGTCCCACGGCATGCGCGCATGTGGCGGATTGTTTGGAACGCAACGCGACTCCGACATCGCTCGTGGTTTTCCGCGGATAGAAAAGCTGATTTCGACGCGATCGCCAGCCTCGAGCCATCGGCTTCGAAGCATTGATTAACGGTAGTACTTGCCGAACAGGGTAGCTCAATTGCACTTTGCGGTAGCTTCAACGCAGTTCGGTCAGAGTTTGACGAACGGCGAAGGGCGGAGGGCTGCCGGGGAGCCAAAACTGCGATGGACTCAGTCAGGCGTCGAGGGTATGAGTGCGTCATGTTGGTGCCAGCGACTAGCCGCCAAGGATTTGCACAACCACCAAAACGTGGGCGGTATTTTTCGGTGGCCTGAGGATTTCCTAGACCAACTGTTGGTCTGTGCAAGACGCAGAAATTCGATCTTAAAAATTGCAGGCTCGCTACAGGGAAGTTGCTTGTGTCAGCAAACCAAAATTCAGAAATCTCCACCTCATCCGTCATCGCCGCGAAATTTCACAGGAAATCCGTGACCAGTATCGGCACGTTTCTGGGGATCGCTGTCACGGTTGTGTTTTATCTGGTCGCTCCGCCCATCGCAAAATGCTTCAGCGGCGGGCCGGAATTTTTGTACCGCTACTTCTGCAGCCACCCGATTGAATATGTGACATCGGGACTGTTCTTTGTGGGCATGGCGATTCTGGCGGCAAAATGGCGACAGCTTCCGACCGATCGCGCGGTCATTGCCAATGTAAGAGAACTCGCCGCGACTGCCCAATGGGTGCAGGCCAAAGCGGGATCGGGCGCAGTCCAAAGTCTGACCGCCTGGCAAGCTGATCCACCGAAGGAAATCTGGCGATCCACTTCGATGTGGCATCGCGTCCAAGACGTGCTGCATTACGTCAATGCCGGCCGAAATAACGGACTGGAAGATCATCTCAAGTACCTCGCCGATCTTTCTGTCGATCGATTGATTCAGAGCTTTTCGCTGATTCGTACGGTGACATGGGCTGTTCCCATCATGGGATTTCTTGGGACAGTGGTCGGCATCACGCTGGCGATTGCCAATGTCACTCCGGAACAACTTGATTCCTCATTACCGGAAGTCACCGCAGGTCTTGCTGTGGCGTTTGATACCACGGCACAGGCGCTGACAATGTCAATGCTGTTGGTATTTGCCACGTATCTGGTCGAACGAGACGAGCAGGCAATTCTGAACGACGTCGAGCAATTTGGAATTGATTCATTGGTGCCATTCATCAGCCAATCTGATGCTGCTGCCGCTGAACCAGCGTCCGGGTTGCCTGCGCTGGCCACCTGGACTGCCGAGATTCTGGCACAGCAAACGGATTCGTGGAGTCAGCATCTGACAGCGATGCAGTCCGGCTGGGCGGAGACGCTGAACTCTCAAACTGATTCACTGGCTCAGGCTTTGTCGGATGAAACCACCGCCACGCTGCAGTCTCATCGCGTTGCGTCCGACTCAGCTCGGGATCAATACGCTGCGACGCTGCAACAGAGTTCGCAGCTGTTCGTACAGCAGATGCAGCAGACAATGATGACGTTCGTGAACCGTGTTGACCTGTGGCAGAACGCGATGCGGGAAAGTTCGCTGGCGTCAGCCGGACAGGCTGAAGAACTGCATCGGCTAGGACGCACAATGCTCCAGTTGACTGAATCGGAACAGAAACTGGTTCAGCTTCAGGAAAGTCTGAACGAAAATCTGCAGACGTTGCAGATGGTAGCGACGCTGGAGCAGACAGTGCAAAGTCTGAATGCAGCGGTAAGCATCCTGACGTCCAAATCATATATGCGAGCGGCGGCGTGACTCGACGACGGCCTCAAACTTCAATCTCACTGTTCCCCTTTCTGGCCGTGTTGGTCTGTGCGATGGGGGCCCTGATCCTGCTGCTGTTGGTGCTGACACGCAAGATCCAGCACGAGCAATCCGGCGGCGATACGCCAGCGGCAGTGGCCGTTGCGCCAGCGGTCGTCTATCCTGATCGTAGCCGCGAAATCACGGCTTTAGAAGCAGAACGGGATACAGTCAGCAGTGATGTGCTGAGATTGCAGCAACAGGCGGACGAACTTGAAAAGGCGGTCGCTCAGCAGCAAACGATCGTCGCGGAGTTTCGGCAGCAATTCACTGAACTAGAAGGCACGCTGCAGACGGCGGAAGCGAATCCCGACAAATCCGACATCGCTGGACTGAAAAATCAAATCGCGGGCCTGCGATCACAACAGGTTTTGCTTCGACAGCGTTTGGACGAACAAGAGCAACGCCTGCTGGCGAAACAATTGCAGTTGAAGGCCGTAACTGAAGCCACGGTAGCCGCGAAGGAAAAGCTGTACGCCGTGAATTCTGCCATCATCGCTTTGCGAAAGCAGGTGGAGGACGCCGAGCAAGCCACCGCTTCCGCAGGCACAGAAACCATCCTTGAGTTCACGAACACCGTCGGCACAACACGCACTCCGATCATCGTGGAAGTCACCAAAGAGGGCTACCAGATTCAGCCGACGGGTATTGTCATTAAGTCTAAGGACATGGAAGGATTTCCTGTCAGCGATACCCCACTCATGGCAGCTATTCTCGCCGTGCATCGTGAACGGGCCAAGGGCTCCGTGACATCACAACCATACGTGCTATTGCTTGTCCGACCGACAGGTAGCGAAGCGTTTTATCCAGCGCAGGGCATTCTGGCGAACGAAAAAATTCACTTTGGCTATGAACTCATTGAAGCGGATAAGACCATCGCGAGCGGGGCGTCGGCTCCCTTGGAGATCGCAGCCGCTGAGGCCGCGATGGCCGAAGCTTTTCGGCGGCGTGAAAAGATCTACGCCAATCTTCGATACCTCGCGCAGGGTGTTCCGTCGCAAGGAACGGAAGGTTCACCTGACCCAAGCCGACGAGGCCTGACGATCCGACCCGATGGAACAGTGCGGTCAGAATCCCATGGGGCCGATCAACGGGCAAGCAGTCGGAACTTCGCAGGTGGCGTGGCCCCTCCGCCTGGGTTTTATGAACGCCGTGCGGCAGCGATGGCTGCGGAAGCCGTTGCGCGGGAGGAGAGCCGTCGAGGATCTGGAATGCCTGAATCTGCATCCCCTAATTTTGCAGATCAGTTCGCCGAACATTACGCTCAGAACACGCGTTCTGGCATTGCTGATCGCGCTGGAGGCGATGAAGGTGGCAGTCACTTTTCTGAGGTACCGGCAAATCGCGGTCCACAAGCACAGCCTCAGAACTCTGATCCTGCCACCGACGAAACCCTAACGCCCGCTGAACCGACGTTCGGCTCTGACGCACGCACAGAAAACATGCTGTTCAGGAATGGTGGCCAACCGGTCATTCCGAAATCCGCTTCAACTGCGCTGAAAGGAACAAACGGTGAACCGCCACTGACTGCCGAAGAAGAATTTGCCTCAATGATGTCGGGCACTCCGTCCACCGAGCCGCCGTCCGCCGCGCCACGACATTTCCAGATGCCGTCCGCATCCGGAACAGGGGCGTCGCAGTCGCAGAGTGGTGAACCGGCGACGCATGTTCCCGGCAGTCCGATGCTCGATCTGTCGCGCATCGACAAGGATCTGCTGAGTCGTCTGCCTTCGACGAAAAAGTTATCAAAGACCTACGCCACGCCGGTCGGAATCACCGTGTTTCTTGACGAACATCACATGACCGTCGAGCAGCAGCCAATGATTCCTGTGACTCCGGATTCACTCAACTCAGCACTATCCGACCTGCTGCGGAATGTCGATACTGAAGTGACAGACGCAAAACAATCACCTCGTGAAGACGTGATGCCAGTCGTCAAGTTCATTGTCAGCCCTGGCGGAGAACGCTGGCGTATTCCGCTGGCCGGTTCACTCAAACATCTGGGCATTCCGTCAGCCAGTATCTATGAATTGTCGCCGCATATCGAAACGACTGCAGCACCGGGTAAGGCGAACTACTAATGGGCCGTAGATCTCAAAGACCTGAACTGGAATTCGGATCCGATTCCTTTTTGGACGTGATCTGCAACATTGTCGGGATCCTGATCATTCTGATTGTTGTGGTGGCCGTCAAGGTTGAACGGCAACCGATCGCCGAGGCCGAAGCGTTGGCGAATGCCGCGCAGGCCGTACCCATAATTCCTGATCGGGAAGCTGAATACGCGCAACGTCAGTCTGATCTCGAGGCCCTAAAACAGGAGCATCGTCAGGTTACATCGCAGTTGCAGGGACTTGCGGAACGCAAAACAAAGCTTGACCAAGAGCGTCTTCTGGTGCTGGAGGAAATGGACGCCCTGCGAACTCAATTGGCGGAACAGGCTGCCCACTCAAGCCGCGACCAAGTTGCGAAATCTGACGCAGAAGTGGCCGTTGGAAAACTCGCGGCCGAAGTTGATCGGCTCTTGAATATTCTCGCAGGGAAAGAGAAAGCCCTGAAGGATGCGATCACCGTTATTCAGCAGGAAGAGGCCGTCGCCAACGGGGCCGAAGAAAAACTCCGCCACACGATCGTCGAAACAACGCGCCTGCAAGAAATACTCGACGACGTGGCCAAACCAGCGGACTCAGGTCCCAGACTTGTGCATCGCATCATGCCTGTCAGCCGCAAGGTGGATGGCGAAGAAGTGATGTTTCGGATGTCCGAAGGTCTGGTGAGTGAAGTGCCGATAAACGAACTCATGAAACTGGCCGTGGATCGTGTGCGCAAACGGATCTCGATGCTGCAGCGATTTCGACGACTAGAAGACGTCGTCGGACCAGTCGGCGGCTACAACATGACGTTTGTGATCGAATTGAATGCCTTTAACTCGCTGGAGTATCTGCAGTACGGCGGCGACGGCAGTAAGTTCAATTCATTCTCACAGGTCATTGTGCCCGATGCGACATTAGTGGCCGAATCAGTCACCGCTGCCGTTAAGCCGGGTTCCGCGTTTCGTCAAAAGTTGGAAGCAATGCCCGCCGACAGTGCGTTGACGATCGTCGTGTACGAGGACTCGTTCCAAGAATTTGCGGCCTTGCGCGAAGTCGCCCACGGACTGCAAATCCGCGTTGCCGCGAGACCTCTTCCCGTCGGAACCAATATTACAATTAGCGCCAATGGCAGTGCATCACGGGCGCAGTAGAACGCGGGCGATGAACCAATTTTAGGCGAGCGGCAGGAAGTTTCTTACCAGAGTTGTAGCTGAATTCGCAAGAATTCAGTTGTTCGAGCAAGAGGACTGAATTCTTGCGAATTCAGCTACGGTAGTTTCATTTCTGCCGCTCGCCTTACTGCCCAAAAACAATCAGACTGTGTATTCATACTCCCAGCCTCAAACTGCCGTCCATCTGAGTACGATGGAATCTGTCACGAAGGCTCACCACTTGGCTCCGACTGGTTTCGCGCCAGCATTTTTCATGCGGACGCTGTACAACGAAGTCTTCGCCGTAATGAACAGCGTCTTGTAGTCATCTCCGCCGAACGTTACGTTGGCGGGGCCTTCCGGGACTGGAATTCGTTCCAGCAGCTTGCCGTCGGCGTTGAAGATGTTGACTCCGTCGTGCGTTGTGTAAAGGTTGCCCTGAGTATCGACAGTCATGCCGTCACTGCCTTCGTCGATCGTGAATAACTTCTTGCCGAGCGATCCGTCTTTGTGCACTTCGTAACAATGAACGCCGGCCGGCAGTTTGTGGAAGGCCGGATCGGGATGTCTGGAATTGCCACCGGTGTCGGCGATGTAGATCCGGCTTTCGTCTGGAGAAAAATTGATGCCGTTAGGCATCGCAAGGTCCTTGACGAGGGACTCAACCTTTCCTGTTGTCGGATCGAGCCGATACACCCAATGGCCAGGTATTTCAGCAGGTCCAGTCAGACCCCACGGCGGGTCGGTGAAATACAGTGTGCCATCAGACCTGACAGCAACATCGTTGGGGGAATTTAGACGTTTTCCGTCGTACTTTTCTGCTAAGACAGTGATGGTGCCATCCGCTTCTGTCCGTACGACATTGCGACCTGCGTGCTGACAGGAAATCAGGCGTCCTTCAAGGTCGAGGATATTGCCGTTGGATTGCTCGCTCTGGCGGAACAGCGAAACGCCTTCGCCTTCCTTCCACTGCATAATCCGGCTGTTCGGGATGTCCGAGAAGACGACCATCTTCTTCGCCGGAATCCATGCGGGGCCCTCTGTGAACTTCATGTCGCCGGCCAACTTCTGGACTTTCGCACCCGGTGCGATCAGTGATTCCACATCGTCGGCGCGGACGTGCGTCACGGCGACGAGCAGCATGAGTAATAAGAAAAGTCGAGACATGGTCGTTGCGTAACCTTATCAGATGGTAGCGTGCGATTTTCATTGATGGTAACTGGACATCGCCAAGTTGTCAGGTCCTCGCGTTGTTAAAATGGTGAAACACCCGAACCAGGGCCCGCGATTTCAGCAACGTCGCCATTGCTGTCTGCGAATTTCACCATCCAAAGGGCACTAGAGTTCCTCGCTGCGATTGAGTTTTTCACTGTCGCGACTGATGCGACAACAGAAGATGATTGTGTTACAGTTTCTGCCCCGTGAATCGAGCCTGAGG
>QWQG01000257.1 GCA_003670925.1 Planctomycetota bacterium
GACGATGTCGTGCTGACGTACAAGAGCCTTGCGAAAGTCGAGCGTGCGTTTCGAAGTCTGAAGTCGATTGATCTGCACATTCGCCCGATTCGCCACTGGAACGATGATCGTATTCGAGCGCATGTGTTCCTGTGCATGCTGGCGTATTAGGTCGAATGGCACATGCGTGATGCGCTGCGTGAATTGATCTTCGACGACGATGACCTCGAAGCCGCTCAGGCGACGCGGAAGTCTGTCGTGGCGAAAGCCCAGCGATCGAAGTCTGCGAAGCAGAAGGACGCGACCCGACGTACGCCGGAAGACCTTCCGGTGCAGAGCTTTCAGGATCTGCTGAAGGTCATGGCGACTCTGAGTCGTAATACGATCCGCTTCGAATCCAGTGCCTCTGAGTTGCATCAATTAACCGAATCGACACCTCTGCAACGCTGCGCCCTCGAACTTCTTTCAACCCAGGCGTAGCCAGACATCGCATTTTCTTTTCAAGGTTTCATGACGGTTTTTCATTGAAAAACACTGGGTTCCGCTGCGGATCTCTATTTGAATGGCGGTTCAAGTTCGGACTAGCCGAGCAAGGAAGATGCCACGTCACGCGGCCAATCTACTCCATTCAATTCGGAACTGCGAATGGTCACGAATGGATGCGGTAAATCAGCAACAGAAGCATTCCGCACGCTGACCGTAAAGTGAGTAATGAGGAAACAACGCTTCGAACCGGGACTTCATGCCAGAATATCGTCAATGGCATGACCGTAGTCCAGATCCAGACGCTTGCGGCCCGGGATCTCCAAGCTTCGCGGATCTATCCCCAGCAACTTGTAGACGGTTGCGTGCAGGTCCGTGACGTAGTGCGGATGTTCGATGGCGTGGAAACCCAGTTCATCCGTTGCGCCGTGAATGCCCGGCTTAATGCCAGCTCCAGCGAGCCAGATCGTGAAGCCGTGCGGATGATGATCTCGTCCAGTGGCAGACTTATTAAACATGCCGTATTCGACACCTGGCGTGCGACCAAACTCGGTGGTAAACACAACTAGCGTATCATCAAACATGCCGCGGCGCTTGAGATCATTGAGCAACCCGGCGATTGGTTTGTCGATCCGTTCGCAGGAAAGTGCATGATTTTTCTGCAAATCGCTGTGTGAATCCCATTCGCCGTAGTCGCTCAGGTAAACCAGCGTGTATCGCACACCGCGTTCGGCAAGTCGGCGCGCGGCGAGGCAGCGCTGCCCATGGACGGCGGTCGTGGGATTGTCGATGCCGTAAAGTTGCTGAGTTTCCTGAGTCTCCTCAGCAAGGTTCAGCGTTTCAGGTACAGACTGCTGCATGCGAAACGCCAGTTCATAGGCATTGATGCGGGCCTGCAGTTGAGCATCGTGAGGAAATTCTTGAGCTGTCAGTCGGTTCAGTTGCTGCAGAAAATCAAATTCGCCTCGCTGCTCGATCGCGCTAATGTCGTCGGCGCGTTTCCCGAACGCCAACGGGTTGGCGGGATCAAGACGCAACTGCACGCCACCGTGAGTCGGTCCCAGATAATGCGCATCGAAATTTTCTTTGACGCGGGGATCCTTAAATTCACCTAGAAACACAAATTGCGGCAGGTTCTCATTAAGTGTGCCGAGACCATAATGCACCCACGAACCAATGACGGGCTCAGGTGTATCTAGTTTGTGGCGACCGGTATGCATTTGAAACTCGGCCGCATGATCATTGTCAGTGGTCCACATCGAACGCACGACTGCCAGATCATCAGAACAGGCGGCCAGATGCGGCAACCAGTCACTCACTTCAAGCCCGATCTCACCGTGCTTCCTAAAGCCGACCTGCAGGGGGAAAATCTTCGAATGGACTTCGCGGTCGAATCCAACAACTGATCGAGATCGTTCCAGATACATCGGCAGCTTCTGAGGATTTGGGAGGTTCGTTTCGTCGTACGTCTTACCACTCAGCTTATTCAGCAGCGGTTTTGGATCGAATGTTTCCATGTGGCTGACCCCACCAGACAGAAAGATCCAGATGACTTTCTTTGCCTTTGGAACAAAGTGGGGACTGCCATCCGGACGCAAGTTCCTGTGTGCTTCTGACGCCCGAGCGAAATCTTCCTGCTGCAACAGCGAATTTAACGCCATGCCACCAAAGCCCATTCCCAGATTACTCAGAAACGTGCGTCGCGAGCGACCGCAGAAAGATGATCGAGAGCGTTTCAATGAATTACCTTTAAATGCGTTGCCTATCTGATCGTGACAAAATCATTATGATTCATCAACGCATGAATCAGATTGTCACGCGCTCGTTCGTGGGGATCAAATGCTACGGCACTTCCATCGGTCGGAGTGAGCCGTCCTGACTGTTGTTCCAGAAAGCCGATTGAGGCGGACAGTTCCTCTGCTCGTGGTTCGCGATTCAGCACCTGCAAAAATGCGAGTCTGACGAAGCGGGCGATGGCGTTGTCAGCCGCAGCGGGAATGACCTCTGCAGCAACCGCCTCACCGTTGGCCTCGGGCAACCGCAGAGAATCAGTTTCACTGGCGACTAGCATCCAGAGCTTTGTCGCCAATTGACGACTCAGTGTTTTTGTCAGCTCGCTGTTTGTAAGAGCCAACGCCTGCTGAGGCTGCACCGACGACGTGCGTTTGTAGCAGTCACATGCGTTTGCCGCATCGAAGAGTTCCAAAAACTCCATTTTCTCTTCGCCGTGATGCGCAAAGTACAGACTTCGGCGATGCGATATCATCCCCTGTTTGTGGTCGATCTCATGCCCGCCCATGGTCTCATCAAGTTGTCCGGCAACCGCCAGCAGGCTATCGCGCACCACTTCCGCCTGCATTCGCGCTCCCGGAAATCGCCAATACAATTCATTGTCTGGATCGAGGGCACTAGCCGATGCGAACTGCCCCGAGGAGCCTGCGGACGAGTGGGGCAACATACTGGCGCGGCGATAGGTCTGACTTGTCACGATCAGGCGATGCACGTGCTTCATGGACCAGTTCGAGTCCATCAACTCGCATGCCAGCCAGTCCAGGAGTTCGGGGTGCGTCGGACGACTGCCGTTGCGACCAAAGTCGTGAGTCGTCTCAACCAACGCCTGTCCAAAGTGTCGCAACCAGATGTGATTTACGGCGACGCGTGCGGTCAGGGGATTGTCTCGGCTGGCGATCCAGTTCGCCAACGCAGCCCGCCGGCCTGATGTGATCTGAGGATACTTTGGCGACAGCGGCGTGTATTCACCCGGCTCCGTGGCCAGCGTCGCGTTCGCAGCATTGAGTGCCGTCATTGCCGTAACTCGCTGTTGCTGTGCAGACTGCAGGGATTTCTGCGCAGCATCGATCGCCGTCTGATCGGCCTGCTTGCTCGATTCGGCAATCTTCACTTCCGCTGCAGCGATGGCTTGATCGGCCGCTGCCAGACGCGCCTTCGCTGTCGCCACCGTGGCCGCTCGTTCACACTGACAGGCCGCATCAATTAGAGATTTCACCGCTGGTTCCGTTTGGCGGTCTTCTGAGAGGAGGCCCGTCGAATACCGAATCGTGTCGCATGCGATGCGTTGCTGAATACTGGCGAGTTGCAGATGTGCGGCCGCCAACGTGCTTTCAGCGGCAGCAATGGTCAGCATTGGCAGTCGCAGTGCCTGCTGAGTCGCCTTGAGCCGAGCGACCGCTGACTGCACCCCGAGATTCAGGGAGACGGCCGACATGATTCTGGAGGTCGCAGGTAACTGGCAATAAGCAGTCACCGTCCATGGCGCTGAGCTTGCTGCAAAAGACGCATCGACGACATCCTGACCTTCAAGAAATGCTGGCGATTCGAAATCAAAGGCCAGCACTTTTGTCCCGTCCGGCTGCGCAAACGTCAAGGCATCGTAAATCGCTTCCGTCCCCGGTCGGCAATCAACAAACAGCCCGCGCTTGCCGTTCACCTGTGGCTTCCAGCCATTGACGGCTGCCGCAACAGCATTGACGAGTATTGCGCCGTCGGAAAGTGATGTCACGGTGAGAAAAAACTGGTTCTGCAACAAATCGAGCTGCATCTGGACTCGGAAGCGATCCTGCCCCTTCGCAAGATCATAGTGTCCGGCAACGAATTCGTTGAAGCCGCCGGGATGGTAGGTCTTGATCGAACCTTTTTCAAAAGCTACGTATCCGCCGGTCGCTCCCTGCGCGATATCCAGTGCCAGTTGAAAATTGGTGTGATCATCCTGCACAATCTGAACGAGGTACGAGACGATTGCGTTGTCCGCGAGCGAACTCAGTTCCGGGACCGTGTGCGACAACGCCCGGCGACCGATCTTCGCATCCAGCACCAGTGACTGTGTTCCCTCAAGCGTCTGATGAACTGCACTCGATGTGTCCGCGGCGATTTGTCGCAGTGCTTCCTCGCGTGCCACGTTGAGTGCCGTTTCGGCGGCACTCAATTCGTCGCGCAACACCGCTGGTTCGCCAGTTAACGCGACTTTGGCGGCGGCGAGTTCTGTTTCGGCCGCAGCAATTGCCGCCATTGGTTTGCCTCGCTCTTCCGCACGCACGAATTCCTTCATCCCAGGGTAAGCGCTGGTGATCGGCAACACGCGTTTTGAGATCTGTAATTTGTCACCACCGATCACACTTGGGGCGGCCGGAGTCATCGGCGGCTTACCGTCAATGCGGAGGCGAGAATCACCTTTGGAAAACATGAACGTTTCCGCTTCAAGATATTCGTCGAAGACTCGAACCATACCGCTCTTAATTGGGCCATAAGAGAGAGCGTACACGTACTTCACAAACGGCCCTGGGTCGGATTCTCCGGGCACACGATCATGACGCAACTCCAAGGGTTCAAAGAATGCTCGGAATCGAAAATACTCTGCCTGTGAGAAAGGATCGTATTTGTGATCATGGCACTGGCAGCAGTTCAGGGTCAACCCCAGAAACGCCTTGCCCGTATGCTCGACAAGATCCTTCTTCCATGTTTCGTAGTTCCATTTGAACCAGCTTCGAACAAGGAATCCGGTGGCGACGATATTCTGATCGTCGGCAGGCAGCAACTCATCCGCAGCCAGCATCTCGACGACCAACTGATTGTACGACTTGTCTTCGTTGAGCGACTTAACGATCCAGTCTCGCCAGCGCCAGACCATCGGATAGCTGTTCATCACGTCAGGTACTGAGCGGCGGCCGTACCAGTCGCTATATCGCCAGACGTCCATCCAGTGTCGCGCCCAGCGTTCACCATACTGCGGCGACGCCAGCAAACGATCGACCGCTTCTTCATATCCCGTGGGTGATTCGTCCGCCAGAAACGCCAGCAGTTCATCGGCCGTCGGGGGCAGGCCCTTCACATCTAGGCACACGCGACGCAGCAGCGTAGCCTTGTCGGTAGCTGGCATGGCCGTGATGCCATGCGAGTGGGATTGGGCATGAATGAAGGCATCAATAGGATTTCGATTGGCGGATTCTGCGTCTATCGAGTTTCGATTCACCGGGACTTCCGGCCGCACGGGTTTTTGAAACGCCCAGTGCTGCCCGGGATCCTGCTCGGGTTGTTCATGTTCGGGAGATACTGCTCCGGATTGAATCCAGCGCGTCAAGATGCGGATCTGATCGGCCGTCAGTGGCTTACCCTCGGGCGGCATTCGCACATTTTCATCGATCGCGGAAATGCGTTCAAGCAACGGACTGTGTTCGACATCGCTGGGAACAATGACCGCTCCGTTGTCACCACCTGTTTTGGCTAGCGATCCTGTATCCAGCCGCAGTCCGGCTTCCTGCTTCAGCGCCCCATGACAGGCGTAACATCGTTCACGAAAAATCGACTTCACGTCGCGCGTATAGTCAACGTCATCAGCCGAAAGGGCCGATGTCGAAGCCAGCAAAAATAACAACGCTACGGCAATCTTCATGCGTCGATCTCCCAAGCAGGAATTCTGCACGATCGTAGCTTCTCGAACAAGCGGATTCCTGAGGAAGACCTAAAAATGCCTATCGACCGGGAGCGCAATGCCGGCGACGTCGATTTTTGGGAGTGCTGATTGGGACGTCGAAAGACGCTGAAAATTATGGCGATTTGTCCAAATGCAGCTCAGGCGGCGGAGCTACTGAGATGACGTCAGTCACAGCGCCTGACAGGCAGCCTCGCAGAGCTTTCGGCGTCGAAAGCCACGGCCTGATCGGGATCCAGCCACTCACGTAAGATCGGTAAATACCACCCCACAGACTTTCCCCCAATCGCCTTTTTCGACTAGATTGCGGTCGATCTTGGGACTTCCCCGCGACTGCACTCATCATGCGTTTCGCAAAATATTTCACGGAACAACAACATGTTTCGCCCGCTTGTTTTTCTGTCGCTGCTGTTCGGAGTTATGATGCAGATCTCCAATTACGCCAAAGCCGATGAAGGCATGTGGCTGTTCAATGATTTGCCGACAAAGCTGCTGAAGGAACGCTACGGATTCGAACCGTCTCGGGCATGGGCCGAGCATCTGATGAAATCCTGCGTAAGATTCAATGTGGGCGGGTCGGCGTCGTTTATCTCCAGCACGGGACTGGTGCTGACCAATCATCACGTCGGCTCTGATACACTTTACAAGCTCTCCACACCCGAGAGAAATATCATGGACGTCGGCTTCCTGGCGCAGAGCAACGATCAGGAACTCAAAGCCCCGGATTTGGAATTGAATCAGCTGGTCGATATTAAAGACGTTACGGCCGAGATTCAAGGTGCGGTCACCGACGAGATGACGACGGAGCAGGCCGTTGCGGCGCGGCGCGCCATCATTGCGAAGATTGAAAAGTCGGCTCTGGATGAAACCGGGCTCAAGAGTACGGTGACCACGTTGTACGGTGGCGGCCGATACCATTTGTATCAATACAAAAAATATACCGACGTGCGGCTCGTGTGGGCTCCGGAAACGGCAATCGCTTTTTTTGGGGGCGATGCCGACAATTTTGAATATCCGCGATACTGTCTAGATGCCTGCATTTTTCGCGTTTACGAACATGAAAAACCCGCCAAGATTGAACACTTTCTCCAGTGGTCTGAAACTGGTCCCAAGGAAAACGACGTGGCGTTTGTGGCGGGCAATCCTGGTCGCACCAGTCGCATCTTCACCATGGACGCGATCAAGTTTCAGCGTGACCTTTCTTTGCCGTATGTGATGAACAGCTTACGGCGGCGGGAGATCCTGCTGCAGCAGTATGGGTTACGCGGCCCCGAACAGGTGCGCCGCGCGCGGGATGATTTGTTTGGCGTGCAGAATTCGCGCAAGGCCCGGCTTGGAATGCTGGCTGGGTTGCAGGATCCGCAGGTGCTGTCCGACAAGTCCGCCGCTGAAAAAGATTTGCTCGCAGCGATCAACGCCGATCCGAAACTCAAACCACTCGCATCCGCATGGCAAACAATTTCCGAAACCACGGCAAAGCGTGCAGAACAGCTTGGCAAAGGCTCCGCCGTAAATTCACAACTGTTTGGAATTGCATTGGAACTTGTGCAAATGGCGGAAGAAGATCAGAAACCATCGGGCGAACGTCTGCCTCAATTTGCTGACGCTGGGCGGGAATCACTGTTGCAGCAACTCTATTCCGAAGCGCCGATCTATCTGGATCTGGATCAAGTCCTGCTGGCAGACTCCATCGCAAAGACACTTGAACAGCGCGGCTTTGATGATTCGCTGAGCCAAGAAATCCTCGCAGGCAAAGGCCCCGCTGATCGAGCGGCGGAGTTGATGAGTGGCACGGAATTATTAAGCGTCGAAAATCGCAAAAAGATAGCTGCCGGCGGCATCGATGCCATCAAAGACAGCAAGGACCCCCTGATCCAGTTGGCGAAAATTGTTAACCCCGAAGTCCGCCGCGTCAGAACAATCACCGATCAGCTGGATGAGCAGGACAAACAGGCTTACGCAAAAATCGCGGAGGCGCGGTTCGCTGTCGAAGGAACGTCATCGTATCCCGATGCGACGTTTACGTTGCGATTGGCGTTTGGTCCGGTCATGGGCTATGAACAGAACGGACAACAAATTCCCGCCTGGACCAAGATCGGAGGCGCGTTTGAGCATGAACAGAAACATCAGGGCCAAGCGGATTACGTGCTGCCTGCGTCTTGGAAAAAGGCTGAAGCCAGTCTCACAAAATCCACGCCATTCAACTTCGTGAGCACGGCAGATATCATCGGCGGCAACTCCGGAAGCCCGGTGGTAAACCGTGCTGGCGAATTGGTCGGCCTGATCTTTGACGGCAACGTACAGTCGCTGTCCGGAAACTATATTTACACCGATAAACAAGCCCGCTCCGTCTCGGTACATTCCAGCGCGATCCGCGAAGCTCTGCAGACGGTGTACGGAGCCGACGGGATCGTCAAGGAACTGGGGAAGTAGACAATGACTCTCGACGAACTGCAGCAACTGATCGACCGCATGTATTCGCGCAAAGACGAGGTGCGCGGCGTCGAAGGGACGTTTATGTGGCTGATGGAAGAAATTGGAGAACTCGCCGCCGCCCTCCGCGAATCACCGAAAGAGGACATCGCCAAAGAGTTTGCCGATGTCCTTGCTTGGCTGGCCACCATCGCCAACGTCGCCGGCATTAACCTCACCGAAGCCGTCCAAGCAAAATATGGCAACGGCTGTCCGGGCTGCCAGCAGATGGTCTGCGTGTGTTCGGACGCTGAAAAGCCGTAACCGATTACGGGAAGGGGACGACCGCAATCCAATGTGTGTCTTTAGGTGCCGCAGGCATTCTTGCGGTGAGCCGAATGACTTTGCATGGGATCCGTTCAGCGTCTTTTACGGACTGCTAAGTCGCTCGAACCTGACACCACAAAATTCACCACCGCTTGACGCACGTTCCTCTCTCTGCCAACCTTTGAGGTTGGCGATCGTTTTCACGAGCATCGCGGCTGTGCCGCTTTAGGAGATTTTAGGACATGTTCAGGACAAGGGTGATTCTGACGATGGCGATCTTGTTTTCCGGTGCCAGCGCATCGGCGCAGTTGAAAGACGGTGAGACAATCGTCTTTCTGGGTGACTCGATCACGCAGCAGGGTGCGGGCGAAAAAGGGTACGTAACTCTCTTCCGTCAGGCGCTTGAAAAATCTCGCCCAACTTCAGATATCAAAGTCATTGGAGCCGGGATCGGTGGAAACAAAGTGCCGAATCTGGAAGCACGGCTAAACAACGACGTGCTAGCTCACAAGCCAAACGTGGTCGTGATCTATATCGGCATCAACGATGTCTGGCATTCGACGCGCGGGCAGGGAACGGAAATCGGTACGTTTGAAACGGGGCTGCGAAGTCTGATCAAACGCTGCCGCGATGCCGGTGCGCGCGTCATTCTGGCGACTCCAAGTGTGATCGACGAAAAACACGACGGATCAAATGCGTTGGATAAGATGCTGGACGAGTACGCAGCTGTCAGCCGCAAAGTGGGGATGGAAACCGGCACCACGCTGCTGGATCTGCGAGCCGCCTTTATTGCTAATCTGAAAGAGTACAACACAGCGAACGAACCCAAGGGGATCCTCACGGGCGACGGAGTTCATTTGAACGATGCAGGAAATCGTTTTGTGGCAGTCCGGATGCTAGAAGCTGTCGGCGAAATTCCGACTCGACAGCGTGTGCTGCGGCACGTGGTAATCTTTAAGTTTAAGCCGGAAATCACACCGGCTCAATTGGATGAAATCAACCTTGCGTTTCAGAACCTGAAGCTCGCTATTCCGCAGATCCAAGATTTTGAACGAGGCATCAACAATAGCCCAGAAGGGCTCAACAAGGGATTCACGCACAGTTATCTCATCACATTCGCCACGGAAGCCGATCGTGATGTTTATCTGCCACATGCCGCCCATAAACAGTTTGTGGAACTGCTGGGTGGCAAGCTAGATGAAGCGTTTGTGTTTGATTATTGGACGGTAGAATAAGGA
>QWQG01000232.1 GCA_003670925.1 Planctomycetota bacterium
CTCAGACTTCCAGAAGTTAACAATTCCTGCCCTGATATTTTCGCCATTCGGTCTTCATCATTCCGGGAGCAGCAAACCACCGAATTGCTGCTCAAATTAAACACATCAAAAGCCATCACGCCACGGATGTTGCCTTTTTTACCCAAATATACTTGACGAAACCAAGCGGCGACCTATGTTTTTTCAACTGCCGCTGGTGGCGACGTGATGACCATTGCCTGTAAAGACACTCACGCGTTTCGCGGCAAAGCATGACAGCTGAATACAGCAGCGCGGTAGGGAAAGCTGGAAGCTTTGAGGGGACCTTGCCGCGCTGTATGTTTGCACGCTCTCCCGTGAAAATGGGCGATTGCGGAAGTTCCTGCCATGCCTTGCGTCGATTCCGACTTTGCCGATGGACGATATTCCCAACACCGAATCTCAGCGTTCTTGTGGCGTCATTGACGATTTGGGACAGCGGGATGAGTAGCCTGCAGCCTAGGCTCCATCACCACTGCGTCGTCTCTCGCGTTGCAGTTTACACGACGCTGCAATTCCGTTGATGAGACGACAGTCGAGGCCCACGCGCTGCACGTGAATCTTTCAAAGTTGCACGCGACTAGTGCTCTGTCAAGGCTCAATTTTCGGGTACGACGGACTTCCAGTCCGTCGACAAAGGTTACCGCCGACGGACTGGAAGTCCGTCGTACAAATACAATTCAACCCCAACACTAAAGGTTGACAGAGCACTAGCGGCCACAGCCCCCGAAGGTGGCGTGGCCAAAAACCGAACGTCTTGGATTCAGCCGGTGCCTGTTCCACCGGATTGAGTCAGTACCCAGGCATTGAGTTAACGCAGTTGATCTCAGCGGATTGGACTGGCGGGACCGCCGATGCGGAACCGGCAGAGGAAAATACCGAAGACGTACAACAGCAGGAGCGGAACCATCATCAGCATCATGCTCCACGGATCCGGCGATGTCGTCAGGACCATGGATGCGATGGAAATGACGAGCACCGCAATGCGCCAGTTTTTCTTGTAGGTGTCCACCGAGCAGACGCCGATGCGTTCGAGGAAGACCATGACCATCGGAAGCTGAAAACTTACGCCGAACATGAGCGGCATCAACATCGCCATGCTGATGTATTCTGACAAACGCGGGGTAAATCCGATTCCGAGCCAATCATTGAAGCCGATCAGAAAATCGAGCATCAGTGGAAACGCATAAAAATATCCAGCCATCGCCCCCAGCAGGAACAGGACGATACTCATCGGCAGATACACGTGCACGTATTTGCGTTCGTGAGGGTAAAGACCAGCCGCGATGAACAGCCACAGTTGATAAAACACCCACGGTGACGCGAGCAGCAGGCCGGCAAAGAAGCAGACTTTCATGTACGACATGAAGCCCTCTTCCATTTTCAGCGTCGTGATCTTGTTTGTGTCATCCACAACCTTGCGCAATTGCGCAAACTCCGGTGCTGAAATAAGAAGTGAGACCGGATCGTCCGGATCGTCACCGGAGGAAGCAGGCTGTCCGATGGCTTTCAATAATTCGGATTTTTTGACCACGACACGCAATTGCTCAGGCCGCAATGCCAGCGGATCAGCCACGAGTGTTTCTTTTGCAGGAATATTTTTTGCAGAAACTAAACTCTTCAGATACGCAAAGAAACTTTCCTTTGGCACATCCATTTTCATGTTCTCGATGCCCCGATCCTTCATGGCTTTTTCCACGGGGGTTCGCAGCCAGTAAAAAATTCGATCTCCAAAGAAAAGTGTGATCGATACGGCAATCACAAGCCCCAGCACCGCGCGAAACACGTGCACGCGCAGCACTTCGAGGTGTTCCCCGAAGGTCATCGAAGTATCGTCAAACAGATCTCGCGATCGTGCCATTTGCGGTTCTCATCAATTCGGAAATAAGCAGGCCACATGCGGTCACGAGACAGAGCACTTGCTCGTCCCGGTTCAGACTAGGCTGCGGAATCGTCCTAAAATTTAAGTCTGCGTCAGTATGCGGAATCGGCCCAGCAAATCTTTCGTGACCGGTCCTGGGACACCTGAACCGATTTTGCGTCCGTCAAGACTGATGACCGCAATCACTTCTGCTGCAGTGCCCGTCAGGAAGCACTCATCGGCGGTGAAGATGTCGTGCCGTGTGAGCACACATTCTTGGACAATAACCCCCGCGTCACCGGCTAGTTTCATGACGGCATTACGGGTAATGCCTTCCAGAATTCCTGAATCGCGTTGTGGTGTCTTGAGCACGCCGTGCTTCACGATAAAAATATTGTCGCCCGTGCATTCGGCAACTTCGCCGTTGTGGTTAAGCATCAGCGCTTCGACTGTTCCGGCGTCCGTGCCTTCAATCTTGGCCATGATGTTATTCAGATAATTGAGTGATTTAATTCGCGGACTCAGTGCGCCTGGATGGTTGCGAATGGTGGCAGCCGTCACTAGTTTCATCCCGGTTTCATACAGTTCTACCGGATAAAGCGAGATCGTGTCGGCGATAATGATCACCTGCGGATTGCTGGTTCGCCGAATGTCTAGCCCGAGGGAACCGGAACCCCGTGTCACAACAAGCCGCACGTAGCCGTCTAGGATCTCATTTGCTTTGACGGTGTCTTCAACGGCTTTTATCATTTCCGCATGCGTGATCGGGATCTCGAGGCGGATGGCTAAGGCACTTTCAAAGAGCCGATCGATGTGTTCGCGATGCAGAAAGACGCGGCCACCGTAGACCCGAATACCCTCGAAAATGCCGTCACCGTAGAGAAGTCCGTGATCGAAGACACTCACAGTTGCCTGTTCTGCCGGAACCAGTTTTCCGGCGACATAAACTTTGCGAGACATGAAAAAGCCCGTAGTTGAATTGATTGGTGAATGGAAAGTTTACAGCCAAGACAGAGATCCACTCTTAAATCCGCTCAAAACGCAAAACGCGCTGAGTCGCGGATTTCTGAGCGTGAGTTTGCGAATTTCGACAAATCTGTCACCACTGCGTTGCAGGCCGCAGCAGATTCCTAAGTGTAGCGAGAATGCCGACCAGTTGAGAGTCTGCCGGAGCGGCGAATCTCTGCAGTGGACGCAATCAACCGTCCAAAACTGCCGCGATTTCACCCGATTCGCCTATTTTTGCAATTTGCCCGACCGAAGAACGCAGCAAAGCCTCCAAAACCCCGCTTGAGTCGATTTTCCCGAAGGCGATACACTGCCGTTGCATTTGAATTACTGAGCACATGGTCGAAAACTAAGTGTTGCACCCACAGTTCGAGGTGAGGCCTGTTTCTTGAGTCATGCGGCAAGACCTCGTCCGCGCGTTGCACGTCGAGGAGCCACGGCAGACACAATCTGGAGAACCGCTCCGGGTAAGCAACAGCACGCCAATCAGATAGGAACGGATTGATGAATACTCCCGCCACGACACGGATGTCGCGTTTACGCTGGGTTTTAGTGGCAGCCATGCTGCTGTCGAGCGGTTCTTCCATCACGTTGGTCATACTTGGCTGTCAGCAAGTTCCAATGACGAATCGCAAGCAGATGCTGCTGTCATCACCAGAGTCAGAAAACGCCATGGGGTTAACCGCATATCAAGAAGTGTTGAAGTCTGAGCCACTCACCAAGAATGAAAAGGCCACGGAAATCGTCAGGCGGATCGGTCAACGCATTGCCGCGGTGGCGAACCGTCCAGACTTCGATTGGGAATTCAATGTGATTGAATCGGAGACGCAGAACGCTTTTTGCCTGCCAGGCGGCAAAGTTGCCGTCTACACAGGCATTCTTCCTGTGTGTCAAAACGAAGCGGGACTTGCCGTTGTGATGTCGCATGAGGTCGCCCATGCCATCGCGCGGCATGGAGGCGAACGCATGACGTACCAGTCCGCTCAAAATCTCGGCAAGTCGGCTGTGGGCTATGTGATGCAGAAACAGGATGAGCAGAAGCAGAAGATCGTGTTGACCGCGTACGGTGCGGCGTCTGACTACGGCGTGATTCTTCCGTACAGTCGCAAGCATGAAATGGAAGCTGACCAGATTGGCATCATGCTGATGGCCAAAGCAGGCTACGATCCGTCCGAAGCACCGGTGTTCTGGGAACGCTTCGCAGATGCTAAAACCGGAACTACTCCCATGGAATGGATGTCGACACATCCATCCGACGTCCGCCGGTCTGTAGCTTTACGTGAACTGATGCCGGAGGCCATGAGTCTCTACGAGAAAGCCCAAGAAAAAATCGGGATCGGCGAGCCCGTGCAGTAGTCCTGCTATCAGCCAGACGCGACAAACAAATCCACGAGTCCGACATATTCGACACTCACCTCAGCCTGAAAAGTCGTCTTCCAGCTAGCGGCGGAATCTGCTACTTATTCCGCCAAAGCGCCGTGTGATCTCTCCGCAGGAAGCGGAGTTGACGACCGATTTTTTCGGCGCGGGAAGGGATTCCCATGCAAAGTTCTATGTGGAAATTATTGACAGCCGCAGGCATCATTGGCATTGGGACCCTTGTGGTTCTCGAGGTCCAAAATCGCCTGCCCATGGCCTCTCGCCCGAACGCAGAAGCGGCCAAGGCCAGCGGCACAGTCCCCTCCGCAGATGCGGACGTGACTCCGGATGCGACGGTAGATTTTGATCGGATGCTGGCAGGTTCTGAAGCTGTTACTGACCCGCAATTCGCCTTGCATGAACCAAATCCGCTGGAAGATTCGGGCGTAGCAGGCTCGCCGGCTGAGGATCAAAAGTTTGTTGGTGTGACCCCTGTCAATCGCACTGTTCTGAAAGATAGCCCGACTGACGACGGTAATTCGTTCGAGAGTTCTCTCGATTCAGCCCATGCTCCAGAACCCGCTGACACGTCTTCGGTGGCTGAGTCAAACACACGTGCGGCTTCCACAATTCAGCGGGCAAGTTTTACTTCTGAGTCTGCTCCCGCTAAGGACACAAAAACTCAAAATCCGTCGCCCACTCAGTTTTTCAACGGTGGCAAGGACATGCCGATTCCCGCAGCAACAGCAAACACTGCTCCTGTCGCTGTTCCGAGACATTCCAAGATCGTGACTCAAGCATCTGCTCAAGAGGACAGTGATGAGAGCCCTCTTCCTGCCAGAGTTGCGGCAGTGACAGCAGCGCAAAACGCCCCCGAATCTCGCGATCTTTTCCTGCCGGATGAAGTTCCTGAAATCGGCAATTCGCCAAATCCTGCGACATCCGGCGGCATTCCCCCTGCCGAAGAGCCGCTCATGGAAATGCCGGAATTTGCAACCGACCCACTGCCAAATTTAGACGCTCCCGTAGACGCGGCAAATTCAAGTAACTCGCCCGCAAAAGCGATGCCATTTAAGGCAGATGGAAAGCCGCTTAATGAAGTTGCGACACCTGCCAAGATTGCTGACAACCTGCCAGTTTCTTCGCCTGATGAACTGGTGCCAACGCCTCCATTGGGCAATCCTGAAGCAAAACCAGAAGCGGATCTAGAGCCATCGGAGGTCTTTCAACTAGACCCTGTGCCTACTCTCGAAGATTCGCCCGTTTCAGGCGGCTCAACTCCTGAACTCGGTCGGACTGATACACCACCGAATTCGCGAGAATCTGATTTTCCAGAACCGAGTTATCCGGATGAAAAATCAGTTCCTCGCTTGCTTGAAGAGAAAATGTTCGATTCTCCTTCCAAAATCCTTGATGGCTCGGAGAGTTCATTAAATTTGCCCGCAGTCAGTGATCCTCCGGCCCGCACGAATCCGGAGCGGAGCGGATTAGACAAAGCAGGTAATCCTGATGCACGCAGCATGTCAGAAGTGATGCGACCCCAGTTAAGCATTGAAAAACGCGCACCCGAGACTGCGACTGTCGGAGTATCACACGAATATACGATTGTCGTTTCCAATGACGGTGATTCCAAAGCTTACGATGTGATTGTGGACGACGAACTTGGAAACGGTGCGAAGCTCGAAAACTCGAAGCCGTCAGCCGACTTTGATCGAGTCAGTGGCAAGCTGACGTGGACGATCCGCGAACTAGCTCCTCATGCCAAACAAGAAATTTTGGTTCGAATTACGCCAACAGGCGAAGGCACACTTGATGGAGTTGCCACGGTTCGATTCAAGGCTCAGGTTAAATCGGCGACCGTCATCACGGCTCCCAAGCTCACGCTCGAAGTGCTTTGCCCAAATGAAGTTAAGGTCGGCGACGATGTGCAACTCCGCTATGTCATCAGGAATAACGGTTCCGGCGATGCAAGTCATGTGATTCTGCGAAGCGTTTTGCCACCCGGACTTAAGCATTCCGAAGGCGGTGATCTCGAATATGAAATTGAGAACCTGGCGGCTGGCGATCGGAAAGAAATTGATCTTACCGTTGTGGCCGCGGAGCCCGGTCGAATCCGAACCGTGTCTGAAGTCACCGCGTCTGGAGTCTCTGCCGATAAGGCGATGACAGACATCGACATTATTGGTTCCCAATTGACAATTCAGAGGCTGGGACCGGAACGACGATTTGTAGGACGGAGAGCCAAGTTTCAGAACATTGTGGCCAATGAAACTAACTTCGAAGCGACTAACGCCATTGTGACCGAACTGGTTCCGGACGGTATGAAGTTCATTTCTGCCGATAACGGTGGCGAGTACAACCCGCAGACCGGACACATCCGCTGGGAACTTCTGCGTCTGGCTTCCGGTAAGCAAGTGGTGCTTGAAGTCGAACTAGAAGCGGAATCGGCAGGGCAACGGCAGACAGTGGTCGAAGTTGTAGAGGAAGCCGGATTCCGCTCGCAGGCTACCGAAAACACAATGGTCACCGTCACTGATTATGAAAATATGACGGCCAATATTAGCCGCCAAGACGCGCCAGTTTCGATTGGCGAAACCTTTGGTTTTACAATCACGATTGAAAACCGCGGCACGGCAGTCGCCCGCAATGTTGAAATGGTGATCGATGTTCCAGCCGAAATTACCGTCAAGGCTGCTGGCACACGCACCATCCCGGCTCGACGTACGGGGAATGCTGTGCGTTACGCCATTGTGCCTGAAATTCAGCCTGCTGAAAAAATGACGTTTGAACTGAAACTGCAGGGAGAACAAGCGGCACAGAACGCGCTTGTGCAAGCTTCGCTGAAGTACGAACAGATGACTGAACCGCTGATTGTTTCGGAGTCTGTCACGATCTTCGACGACCGCCCTTAAAAACACGTGCGGAAAATGTGTACCTCTGAGTTAAGTACAGGCTGGCGTGCCTCGAAGGAACAGCCAGATGAGTTGCGAACGCTACCCCGCGGAGGTTCCCGCGGAGGTCCCCGTGAAGTAGCCGGATTCACAAGCATTCGCACTGGCGCATGACTGCTGGCCGAGTCCTCACGCATCCGACGCTCGCAAAACATCTGATGTCAATCCACGCGAAGTAGAATGGGTGACGTCCCGGCCTGTGGCCTGTTGCCGAATCCAACTCATGGCTACACGACGGATTGTTATCCGGAAATGCTTGGCTAGTCCGTGACATCGGCATCGCGCTAGCCCAGATTCTCAGCCTTATGCGGTGTCATTCCTGGAGATTGCTTCAATCCGGGCGGCGGCTTGTTTAGACTCTGCCGCATCGCTTGTGTTTTTGACTGCCGCCCCGTGTTCGCATAAACCATGCCGCTGATTCCGATCAATACCGACGCACCGCTCTATTACTTTCCGTATGCCACGATGGGATTGATTGTGGTGAATATTGTCTGTTTTGCGGTCACCGGTTTCGCAATGAATGACCAACTCGCTGAACCGTGGTTGCTGCATTACGGCGACGGTCTGAATCCGTTGGAATGGATTCCCGCTGCGTTTGCTCACCAAGGTTTTATGCACATCATTGGTAACATGTTTTTTCTGTGGGGATTCGGGCTGGTTGTTGAAGGTAAGCTCGGCTGGAAGATCTTCATTCCGCTGTATCTGGGCATGGCCGCAGCGTGGGGCTTGGGGGTGGATCTTCTGACGCTGCACCGGACGGATGCTTACGTACTGCAGGCTGAATTTTCTGAATACCATGTGGATAATTTTGAGGATTTTAAGCCAAAGTGGGATAAGTCTGACACGGGCATTGATGCGCGAACAGAGCTCAACAACGCCAAGGGACATTGCCTTGGGGCTTCAGGTGTCATTTTTTCCCTGATGGCGATTAGTCTCGTGTGGGCTCCTAAAAACGAAATGCACATCGTTGGTTTCATTGTCTTCCGTGCGGTTTCATTCGACGTTACGATCCTAGTTTTCTCATTGTGGTTTCTGGCACTCAATATTCTAGAACTCCTGCTGTCGAAGTTTGCAATGGGGTCATCCGGCCTGCACATGATCGGTTGCGTGATTGGCTTCGCGGTTGGTGTCGTGTTTCTGAAGCTGAGATGGGTTGATTGTGAAAAATGGGACTTATTCTCGGTCCTCAGCGGAAATTATGGTCGCTTTGCCGAGGAAGGCTGGGCAGTTGGAGGGCATTCACCGACGGGCAAAACTTATGGCGAACTGCCGCTCCCGACAGGTACAGAAGAACCGACGAACGAAGCATCGACGGCCATACGTGCCCAGCAGGTCTGCGACGAGATGAAGCAGGTGAATGCGCTGATCGACAGTGGCGATGTATTCACTGCCGCTGAAATATTGATGACAATGCGTCTGCATGTGACAGACATCTATCCTAACGAGTCTCGCATGCGAGCGCTCGCGATGGGATTGTTGCAGGCTCAGGCGTTTGATGATGCCGAAATCTGGCTGCAGGAATACCTTGATCGTTATCCTGAACAGAATGCTTGGGCACGCATTCGAATGGCGCAACTGCTGCTCATCCATTTTAAGCGACCGGCAGCCGCGCTTCTGACGCTGAAAGGTCTGTCGCTGGCGGACGTTAACGAAAAAATGCAGGCCTTGGCTAAGAAAGTCGTCCGCACGGCGAAGGAACAGATTCGCAATGGAGTACCGGATGAGGAACCAGAATGGTAGCCAGTGAAGCGGATCGACAATTGGTACAACGCATTCGAGCTGGCGAGGCGGATGCGTGGCAGCAGTGCATCGACCAGTACGAAGGTCGTCTGCTGGCGTTCGTGCGGACTCGATTGCAGGATCGAGGAGCTGCGGAGGACATCATCCAGGAAACGTTTCTGGGATTCCTCAAGGCACTGCCGAACTACGACGACCGGACTCCGATGGAATCTTGGTTGTTTTCGATTGCCGGGCACAAGCTCATCGATTTCATGCGTCGTTCCGGTCGTCGTCCAGTGCTACCGCTCCTGACCTCAGAATCTAAAGACGGTGTGGCGCGGGATTTAACGGGACCGGGACGAGCAGCGTCAAGCATGATCCGGAGCGGCGAAAACGCGAAAGCTGAATCTACTGTGATCGAATCCTGTCTGAGGGATCTCATTCAGGACTTCAAGGCCACCGGGGCATGGGAGCGACTGCATTGTGTAGAACTTATCTTTGTCCTTGGTTGGGCAAATAAAGATGTCGCGGTGAGTCTCAATCTGACCGAACAAGCTGTGGCAAATCATAAGTTTTTCGTCGTCACAAAACTCAAAGATGCGGCAAAACTGGCCAAGGTTCAGGATAGCATGCTCTTAAATCTTGGGTTGGAATAGCGAATGTAGGATGGACCTTCATGTCCGTCGTTTGGCAAAAATCTCGGACAAGAATGTCCAAGCTACAGGAATTGCAGCCTACCCCAAATTCAAGCACTCGACTCAGAGAGTCAACCTATGAAATTGAGCACACGATGAGTTTGGAACTTTTTGGTGTATTGAACGTCTATAAGCCTGCGGGGGTCACGTCACGCGATGTTGTCAACACCGTGCAGCGTTTGATTCGCCCGACGAAATGCGGTCACGCCGGTACGTTGGATCCGTTGGCGACGGGGGTGCTGCTGATCGGGATTGGGCCGGCGACGCGGTTGGTCACGATGCTGCAGGAAGGGGCAAAGACATACGTCGCAGAATTCACGCTGGGACAGACCAGCGATACTGACGACAATACAGGGAAAGTGGAACACGCACTTCCTCCCTGCGAACTGCCGACGGCGGATGTCATCAAGGCCCGACTTCATTCAATGCTAGGCATTGTCTCGCAGGTGCCACCAATCTTTTCAGCCGTGCATGTGGACGGACAGCGGGCCTACGACCTAGCGCGGCGCGGTGAGGCCATGGAACTGACCGCAAAGAACGTAGCGATTCATGCGATTCGATTGCTCAACTACGAATGGCCACGCTTGGAACTGGAAATCATTTGTGGCTCTGGTACGTACATTCGTGCGATCGCTCGTGACCTTGGAAAAGAACTGGGGTGTGGCGGATTGATGAGTCGCCTCGAAAGAACGCGCGTCGGCACCTTTGGCTGCGACGAGGCAATTCCCGCGGAAGATCTGACCTTGATGAGTATCCAGACGGCGCTTTATCCGGCCGTCAGCATCGTGCAGCATCTGGCAAAATATGACTGTACAGCAACAGACATCGCCAATCTGCTCTGCGGTCGCGTACTCTTCATCGTGGACGAACAACTGCGAACGGATCATGAACTCGTCGCCGAAGAACAGATCGCGTTAACAACTCAAGAGTTCAGTAAACTACTGGCAATTGCCATCGTCACACCCGACTTGCGTCTGCAGCCCCGAACCGTGTTTATGCGCCCCTAGACGCCCAACGCCAGCACTTCCCGCACGCTCCGTGAAATGCATCGGACGCGATCAGGTTTTTGCGGCGCAACCTCAGTGTTTTATCGAACTTTCCGAAGATCAAGCAGGGGGCGAAAGATCCTCGGCGGCCTCGTTTACGCGCTAAGAATTCGCAAAAATATGCGCCATGTGTTACAGTCGAACGGGTACGCTGCGGGCGGCAAGGTAGCGTTTAGTTTCGTCGATTGTGTACGTGCCATAGTGAAAAATACTGGCTGCCAGCGCTGCACTAGCACCCCCGGCGGTTACCGCCTGATAAAGGTGTTCAGGTGATCCGGCACCACCACTGGCCACAACCGGGATGGAGACAGCATCAGCGACAGCACGCGTGATTTGTAGGTCGTAGCCGTCCTTTGTCCCATCGGAGTCCATACAAGTTAGCACGATTTCACCAGCACCTAGACGCTCCACTTCACGTGCCCACGCGACAACTTCCAATCCTGTGGGGACTCGACCGCCATTGATATGCACGTCCCAGAATTCCTTACCGTCCCGCTGAATACGCTTCGGGTCGATATTGACCACGATACACTGGCTGCCAAACTTCAATGCCGCTTCACGGACGAATCCGGGCTTGGTCACGGCCGTCGAATTGATCGACACTTTGTCGCAACCGGCGCTTAACAAGCGACGAATATCGTCCACCGTGCGAATTCCACCACCCACCGTCAGCGGCATAAATACCACTTCCGACGTCCGTGCCACGATATCCAAAATAATGTCCCGTTGTTCGTGACTGGCGGTAATGTCCAGAAACACAAGTTCGTCGGCCCCCTGTTGTTCGTAACGCTGCGCAATCTCCACAGGGTCTCCGGCATCCTGGAGATTGACAAAATTCACGCCCTTGACCACTCGGCCTGCGTGAACGTCGAGACAGGGAATGATACGCTTTGCGAGCATGAGATTGGATTCCGAAGTTTCGTCGTGTCTTCGACAGTCTGGGTTGCGGTCAGTATCTGACAGACGACACTGAAGCCTTTCAACTGTGAAGCAGGCCGCTCAAGGCGGTTTCGCTGATTCTGTAAAAAATTTTACCTTCCCACGGCATTCTCGATCAGTCAGCCTCAATGACCCCACCAATTTCTGCATGGGAACGAATGGTTCACGTCAATCTCGGTTCGCGAAGTTACGACATCGTGATCAACGAAGGCGGCACGTCGCAGGCTGGTCCATTGCTGGCCGCATGGCTCAAGCTGGACACAGCGCAAGGCCTGCGAGTTCTGCTGGTTTCGGATGCTGCCGTGTTTCACGTGCATGGTGCATCCGTGCAACGTAGTCTGGAAGCGGCGGGTGCGGAAGTCAGGGCAGCCATTGTGCCGTCAGGGGAACAGACAAAGTCCTATGTACAGACTCAGGCTCTGTACGATCACCTCGTCGATATGACCGCCGACCGCAAGACGCTAATCGTGGCCGTCGGGGGCGGGGTGACGGGGGATCTCGCGGGATTTGTTGCGGCAACCTATGCCCGCGGATTGCGATTTGTGCAGGTCCCGACGACATTGCTGTCGATGGTTGATAGTTCCGTCGGCGGCAAAACAGGAATCAATCATCCACGCGGGAAGAATCTGATCGGTGCGTTTCATCAACCGCTGGGCGTAATCATCGAGCTGGCGACCCTGAAAACTCTGCCTGATCGCGAGTATCGTTCAGGACTGGCTGAAGTTGTGAAGTACGGCGTCATTCTGGATGAAGCATTTTTTGCGTTTCTCGAGCAGAACATCGCAGGCTTAAATTCACGTGATCCCGAAGTGCTGCGGCATGTGATCGCCCGCAGTTGTGAGCTTAAGGCCGATGTCGTCCAGCAGGATGAATATGAAACAACGGGACTGCGTGCCATCTTAAATTATGGGCACACGTTCGGACATGCGTTTGAAACACTCGCCGGTTATGGAGCATTGCTGCATGGCGAAGCTGTTTCGATCGGGATGATCTGTGCCAGCCGTCTGGCGGAATCGCTCGGTCGCATCAATCCCAACGACACACGCCGCCAGCGTGACCTGCTGTCAGCGTTGAATCTTCCCGTCTGCGTACCGTCTGATTTGCTGGATCGTCACGAAGACATCGTGCGTTGCATGATGCTCGATAAGAAAACGGAGGCGCGCGAACTGCGTTTTGTACTTCCGACACGCATTGGCCACGTCGAAATCGTGCGAGGCGTTTCACCAGACATCGCTTTGCAATGTCTGGTGAGTGCTGGACAACATTAGTCTCGGCCGTTGTTCTGCCACCAGCGAAGTTCGTTTGCACCCAGATCGCCATCGTCGTCCCGAGCGGGCATAACCCTGAATAAGTCCGAGTGGATTCGGAAGAGAGACGTCGCTTGAAAAATGACGTGGCAACTCTCGAGGCTGCGCGCCATCAGCCCGCCGTTCCAGTTACGCCACGACCGAACCCTTCGCCGGCCAGTGCTTCTCTGCGGCATCAATCATCGCCGATCTCCAGCGTTCCTAATTTTACACCTGGCACTTCACCTTGGGGATAACACTTTGCCGTCACAATCGGGTTGTTTGCTGGCAAACGAAAATCGAGTGTCGACCAGTTGGCAAATTGCGGAATGAAAACACTACTGTCGGCTTCGAGACCAAGTTTCTGTTGGACTTCCTCGACAGACAGCTTGTCATGTCGGTGCCAAGGACATCCCCACTGGTACAGGAGTTGGCCTGGTTTCGTGGCGTAGATGTTGTCGTGGAGGTTGAAACGCAAATCCGACAAGCTAAGTCCAGCGGGCCGCAGTTGTAACTCGTCCTGTTCAGCAGCAGTCAAACTGAGTGCGGTCGGTGCGGCGGTGATGAGCCAATGGGACTCATCCGCCAGATCAAACCATCCTCCTGTTTGAAGATCTCGGTTCCATGCGATCAGATTGTGATGCACATGATGGTCGCGATTCCAGATAGCAAAGTTCTCCCCACGTCCAATGCGATTGGTCACACGCACTTGATCGCGGAACTGAAGCCCTTCTTTATTGCCGACGAGGAGATTTCGTGCGAGCTGACAACCAGCCGAACTTGAGAGCGAAATTCCGCCGTTCGCGCCCCACTGCCGATGTCGGGGTGAAAAACCATTGCGCAAAATGACATTGTCGTGAGCGTCCAAACGATACGAAATCTCATAAAAAATTCCGGCGTCCTCGTTGTCCATAATTAGACAGTTCCGGACCGTACAATCTTCGTTGCCAATGTCGAACCAGATCCCGTTTCCGTGATTATTGCGAAAAGTACTCCGTTCGATGACCGCGTTCTTACACAAAACAAGCTTATTGCCGCCCGCCTCCCACTCCCTTGAAAAATTTTTGACGTTGTTGTTTTCGCAGATGCACTCTGTGATTAGGAGGTCCGTGCAAGTGGCATTGAATCCCAACTGGCCATTGTCACGGAACACACACCGCCGAACTACGACACCCGTGCCGTGGATCGAAACACCCGATGAATTCACCTGCTCGACGACACAATCTTCAAGGAGGCCGTAATTTCCAGTTAAAAGTACAGCCCCGCGTTGCGCTTGATTGGCTGCGTAACGAAAGCGGATTCCGCGCACGTGAATATGCGCGCCGCGAGACTCCCACACGACTTGCCGTGCTGCGGCTTGGATATACTGACGCCAATGGACAGGGTCCCGATTCATCCGGTCCCAGACGTAAAGTCGCTGCGTCTGAAGATCGGCGAAAAATGTACCGCGTGACATTTCCGGCAGAGATAACACTTGCTGCAGCGGATATCCGTCAGTGAAGACCTGCTCGCAGCGTCCAATCAGTCTGTGCTCGTCGTCATTAGGATGCGCATTGCTGGGCGACCAACCGGCGAAGACATGCGGCCACGGCGCGCTGAAACGATTTCCGTCGCCCGGTTCCCGCTGCCATTCGGTAACCACGTCCGCTCCCGTGACCACCACATGCGCGCCTGGCGCGGCAACGAACATAATCGGCCGTTCTTTTGCTCCGTTGACTTCCACAACCACTGCCTCGCGATAAACGCCGTCCTCAATCTGGATCACATCGCCAGGTTGTACCTGACGGGCAGCGCAAGAAATCGTCTTAAAAGGTCGGTCTGCGGTGCCAGGATTGTCGTCACTCGCCGCCGGATGCAACTGCGCAACAACCAATGCACGATCTTCCTCCGCCGCGCATAATGCGTCCACGGCCCATCCGGCCATGATGAGCAGACCTATCGTCCAGACGCATGTCATTTTGAGGGCCATAAGCATTGGCTCAGTCGTGCGGTGCATGGATCAAAACCTCAACAAAAATGTGGTGCCTGCGAATCATGATCGCACAAATATAAAATGGCAACGCAGACCAAGCAGAGTCACTCCGTGTTGGTTCGGGGTAGCAATCTCTGGACGGTACTTGCCGGCCAACTCGGCCATTTCAGCATTATCGTGCTCCGTAACCGTTCACACCGTCAGCGTCGGATCATCTCGATTGCCACCTGAGACCACGCAGACAATTCGCTGATTTGCAAATCGATCACGGTGTTGACGCACGGCCGCGAGAGGAACGGCCCCGGATGGCTCGACGATCATTTTTGCGTGCGTCCCTAATTGTTGCATAGCCTCGTTGATTGCAGCTTCAGAAACACACAGGATTTCGTCAACCAGCTGATGGATAATAGGGAATGTGAGACTCCCGAGCGGCGTCCGCAGACCGTCAGCGATCGAGTCCGTACGCAACACGGATTCAATCTGTCCCGACTGTAGACTGCGAAATGCATCATCCGCCCATTCTGGTTCAGCCGCAATTATGCGGACTGATGGTTTGAGAGATTTCACGGCGATCAATGTGCCGGCAAGTAATCCGCCTCCACCAACCGGGACGATGATCGTTTCGACATCTGGACATTGTCTGAGGATCTCCAGTGCGATCGTTCCTTGTCCGGCAATCACCCGCGCGTCATTGAATGGATGAATCAGCGTGGCTCCGGTGGTTCGCATCACATCTTGGGCCATAGCTTCGCGGGCGGCTGGCGTGGATTTACACAGCACCGGTTCCACTCCAAGACTGCGAACCGCCGCCAGTTTGATTCTGGCTGAATTTTCGGGCATCACAATGTGCGCTAAGATCCCTCGGAGCTTCGCGGCTCGCGCGAGTGCGGCCGCGTGATTCCCGGATGAATGTGTCACCACGCCTCGCGCCGCCTCGGCGTCCGTTAAACTGAACACGGCATTACAGGCACCGCGAGCCTTAAATGCAAAACCGTGTTGAAAGTTTTCGCACTTGAACGCAAGCGAACAGCCGATATCGTCACCTAACGCAGCAAAAGGAATGGTCGGAGTCTCAATGATCAGCGATCGAATGCGTGTTTCCGCAGCTTGAATCTGCGGCAGTGAAGTGCAAAACGTTGTCCAGTCAGGAAAAGTCCGATGCATACGTTTGACGGCTATTTCTTTTTGGATTTTGAGTCTTTTTTATCGGCGTCAGGCACTCCGCTGTCGGATTCTCCAGCTTCCGGAATTCCGTACAGCGGCAGATGCCGGTAATAAACTTCCAACGTCATTGTACACAGACACGTCATATATAATCGCCCCGCGGCTCCGCCATGAGCGTCGCTGATATTCCAACTGCCTGCCACGTGACCTTCGCTCTGCTGCGTCGACACAAGATGTTCACGCATCACGGAATTCCATTTGTCCCAAGTTTCGCCACCGTAATGCAACATTACCTGAGTCGCATAGTAGTTGTAGTACATGTTGCCCGGATCGGGCCCCGCCGCACTCAGGGCTTCTACAGCCATCTTCAGCCGCGGTTCTTCACGTGACACGCCGGACAACATGCGGCACACTAAGCCAATTGCGGTAGTTGATGGTTTGGCATCCTGTGCGCTTTGATAACCATAAAACCCGTTTTCGGCCTGCACCTGATCTAGGAAAAGATTTGCTCCGCGAACGGCGTTGGGACTGACCGGGATCTCGGCATGTACTGCGCTCTTTAAAGCCATCATCTGCCATCCTAGGATCGACGTATCCCCGTTGTTCCCGGGATCATAGCCCCAACTGCCGTTGCTCGGACTTTGGGCGTTGACGATGAATTTGATTGCAGCCGCGGCGGCTGGCTCAAGTTGACGAATGATTGTAATCCGCTGCCGGTTGGCTGTCCGATCTTCGTCTTGCCGGAGATTCTGCGTAACTTCGTGCTTCAACATTGAGAGCGTTTCACACAATGCTGTGGCGGCAATCGCATGAGTGTACATGCCCGTGTTGCCGGCATGTTGTCCCCGCAGATCAAGCCCCGCCGGCGCAGCACTGGAATGCGCTAGGAGAAACTTGACGCCGTTCAGAACTGACTCTTGAAAATCGCCTTGGTACGGCGTGTTTCCGGCACCTAGCATTGCCAAAATCGCCATCCCAGTGGCCGCATTGCGACAGTTAACGCCGAGCGAGCCCGCTTGGTCACAACTGTTTTTACATTCGCCGCCAGTATGGTCGAAACTCCAACCACCGTCTGCTCCCTGATGATGTGCCAGCCACGTCAATCCCTCCTGCACGGCCTTTTCGCTAGCAGCAGAACCTCCCATTTTTGCAACCATGGCTGAACGTCCGGCTTTGCTGCGTCCCCCGAATTCAGTGGCCGCCATCGCGGACGCGGTCGTACTGCTTACGTCCATGGCGGTCTGAATCGAAGCCAAGTCAAGGTCGTTAATATTCACATCGACGATACTCATGCTCTCAACTGGGGAATCGATAAAGGTCTCAGCTGGAGGTGTAGATTCCGACAACTCCACCGGCTGATCCAGTTCCATCATCTCTAACTCTTTGGTCTCTGCCGTTTCAGGTTCAAACGTACTGGTGATTGTCATGAATTCTTCCTTGATTTCAGACGGCAGCAAGATCGCGGCAAGAATGAAGATCACGCCAACATGCACGGCCACGTTGGTCACCAGTACGGCCAGACGTTGGCGTTGAGTGGCGTTCGGATGCAGCAGACGCTGCAGACGCATTTTGAGTGTGACTGGTTCTTCGGAAGTGTCCTCTGCCGCTTGCAAGGCCTGCGCTGCGGATTCCTCATCTGACCATTCAGACTCAGCGAATTTCAGTTCAGGAGGTTCGACTGGAGGAAATTTCTCAGCAGGTGTCGGGACAGAATTTTCTAAATCAGGCGTCGCGATCTGGTTGTGAAATTCACGAACGAGTTCACGTTCCACCGTCAAAATATCAAAAAATCCGTCTGCCATCGCGGCGGGCAAATCTGCGACAGGGATTTCAAAAATATGCTTTCCATCGGATACAATCGTGCGCTCACGTTGTGCCGGAATGTAAAAACCATCAGCGCAGGCTTCGTGAATATCGCTCACTGGAATTAGAAAGAAGTTTGTCCCGTCGGATACCGTGATTTTCCGCTGGCTCATGGTGTCTCTCCTGGCGTAATCTGTTGCCGCCGAGATTTCCAGCCGCCACTTGCCGGAGCTTCTGTCGACGGCGATTCAGGAGCGTGCTTTTCTGGCTGCGGGATATTTCGTGTTTCGGAGATCGTCGCAGATTTTAATGGGACGCTAGGTTTTAGAGTCAGTGCTACCTTAGCTGGTGTTGCCGCCACGAATGTTTTGGGAACCACAGCTGGCTTGGAAACCACAACCGGATCTTTCGCAGCGGGTGCCCGTAAAGATGACGCGACATTCGCAACAGGAACCGCGGACGCAGACTCAACGGCCGCAACCTTACTCGCTGCGGTAGGCGCCGAGGTTTCCAGCAATCCAGCCTCGATTCTCCCGGCCCAGTACGTGAGATCGTCACCTGACAGCCCACTCTCACGTTCTATCGTCATTTCCGCTTTCGTACCGACCGTCGGCAACGCCGCGGTGACATGCAATCGTCCGTCGTCACCGTAATTGAAGAAGACATCGACGGGAGTGGCAGCCGGTAGATCGGGGGGTAGATCCCGCACAACGCAGTTGCCAATGAGCGTCGCATGTCGTCCCTCATCGTCTCCCCCCTCGACAACTTTCACCGAAACACTCGTCTGATTCTGGCGAGAGGTCGCAAAACGTTTCCCTTTCTTGACAGGCAGTCTTGAGTTACGGGGGATCATCATCGATCGCCGTTGTCCGCCGGAATCCTTATCCAATCCCAGCAAACCCAGATCGTGGGAATTTACGTTGTGAATGGCGATTGTTGAACTCAATTTTTGATCCGTGTTTAGCAGAATCCCCGCGTAGATTGCGGCACCATGCGCAACTGATTCGTCAGCCGACAACGATCGGTCAACTTTTAGATTTGATTCCGATTCGAGCATCTCCTGGACCATGGGCATGCGCGACGAGCCACCGACAACCAACAGCCGTGAAACGTCTTTCCAAGTTCTGTTCGCTTCCTTGAGGGCTTTGCGGGTCGTCAGGAGCGTGCGATCGATGAGATCACCGCAAAGTGTTTCGAAGAGTGCGCGATCCAAGGGCACCTGAATGCGATGACCATCCATCGAAAATCGGATGATAACTTCGTCCCGCTGAGAGAGCGCACGTTTTGCGTCTTCGGCTTCAGTCAGCAGTCGCTGCTGTTCCGACGCATTCGTCCGAGGATCGACGCCAAATTGGATTAGAAACTGTTCCGCCACATGATCGGCAATGCGATGATCCCAGTCGATGCCACCGAGATACACGTCGCCTGCAGTCGCGATTGCCGCATAGTCATGCCCGACGATTTCCATCAAAGTCACATCAAATGTGCCGCCGCCAAGGTCGTACACGAGCACCGTTTCCAGCGACGCGGTCTTACCTTCCGACGACACAAAACCTCGCTGGACTCCGTAAGCGAGGGCAGCCGCCGTGGGTTCGTTGATGATGTCCACGACATTCAGACCGGCAAGGCGACCGGCGTCCTGTGTCGCCTTGCGTCGTGGTTCATTAAAATACGCAGGCACAGTCACAACGCATTGGTCGAGCGGACCCAGACGATGAATTGCATCGTCTTTGAGTTTTCGCAGAATCAACGCCTGAATGACTTCGGGAGGAATCTGCTGGCCAGCAACCGGGATTCGATAGCCTTCTTTACCCAGATCACGCTTCGCAAATTGCACGACGCGATCCGGTTCGTATTCCGCAGCCTTCAACGCTTCTTTTCCAACGACAATCGATTTGCGATCGAAAAAAACAACGCTGGGAGTTGTTGCGTCTCCCTCCAAATTCTGCACCGTACACGGGCGACCAGTGTTGTCCAGATGTGCGACAACCGAGCGTGTGGTTCCTAGGTCGATTCCGACAGCAACTTGATTTCCAGCGATAGTCAAGGCGGCAGTTCCAAACATGCTTAGAAAAATTAAGACTCACTCCACAGCCGTGCGGAACAACATGAATGATGTTCTCAGTCGACAACTCACCAAAATCCCGCTGCAAGATTAAACTTCAATGGTCACCTTGCGGGTACGTCCAAGTCGAAAGAAAGGTATGTCGGAAATCCCAAAGCTGCTGAGTAGTGTACATAGGCTCTGACATGATTTAAACACGACCATATGGAATATTACGGTTCTGACACGCAACATTCGTCGTTTGCTATCCCCGGCGGACCGACAACACAACTTCGCAAGCCCCCCCCCGGACTCTCAACACTCAGTCTTCGTCTTTTGCTCTCAAGTTGCGCGCGGTGAATTTGTGACCTTTCTCTCGCGATTTCGTCAGGATCGATTCACGAGTCTCCGCAGTTGCAGCAGCAGTTCTGTCTTTTCCACGAAATGTAACGAGGGTGGTGCAGTCCACGTTGCGGAATTCTCTCGTGAAGTGAAACATGCCGACATGCCGGCTGATGTGGTGATCCGACCTTCTGCGTGCAAAACGTCAAGGCATGCCTGCACAACGCGATGCGTTTCATCGAGGTCAATGATCGCTAGTTGGAGACTGTCATGCTGCGTTGCGAGATGACGGCGAATTGCCGTAACAGACAATGGCGAATAAGTGCATTCACAGTTCAACGTCGCGAGAATTTCGGCCACTGTCGTCCGCAGTTGAGAATCATTTGAGATCACAATCGCCTTGCAGTGAACTTTAGCTTCTAAGATCTTCGGAAACTGACTGCGGTGGGCGAAGACTTCTTCGCCAGCAGACATCGGAAACAAGGCACGCGTCTCAGTCTGGAACCCTAAAAGCTCCAGTTCCACGAGGGACGCAGCCGATGCAGCAGGGATGCGACACGCGATTGGCCAGAGTTCATGACTGCGACCGTCGGCCGTACACCATGGACCATAGCAACACAGGAGATGCCCGAACAGACAGCGTCCGATGAGATCATTGACGTCGTGCTGAGCATACTCATCGGAGCAGGACTGCAGGACAATTACAAAGTCTGCCGACAGCGTATGCCCAAGTCCAGCAGCCAACGCCGCAGCTAAAGTCTGATACTCGAAAACTACACGCACCTGCGAGTTTTTTCGCAACATCTGCAACACATCGCGAAAAGTGGAACCGTCGTCCCGGCCAATGATCACGACGTTTGCTATTTTGGATCTTGTGCTTTGCACCGGAGTTCTTTCCCTGTCGATTAGGGCAATCCATTCAACTTTCTTAGCACCCATTCCGACGTGAAGAGCGTAAAGAAAATTAATAGGACCAACCAGTGATCCCAAAGTGTCCGCTCTTCAAGTTTTTGTTCAGGACGGTCTTGCGGCTGCACGAGCGATATCAAACGCTCCGCTTCAAACGGCTCGACCACAGCCCCACCGGTCAAATCTGCAAGTTGCGTCAGCAGTTCACGGTTGCAACTGATGTTGGCAAGTTCCCGGGACGTCTGCTTCCGCACAAGCACTTCACTTTCAATTGCGGCACCCTCCGCGATATTTCCACCGGTGACGCGGAGTTGGACTTTCCATGCACCGGCAGACAGGCGGGGCAGGCGACCGACATACCGTTCTGCGACTGCCGGGGATGGTGTGAGCACGGCAACGTGTTCGGTTGGCGCTAAGGCGGTAACAAGCGGAGACTGCCTTGAACGCTTGGTTGTTCCGACAGGTAGGGCATCTGAGAGTGGTTCAACCAGCGTCGCCACAATTTCAACCGATGCGCCTTCGAGTTGCGGTAACAGTTTAGGATTCCAGCGAACCATCGCTTCGACCGTCTCGGATTCATCGATCACAACGTCGGAAAGCGACATGCGCACGTTGTCATTGCCAGCTGCCGCCTTGTTGCGCGCTGCCCAGCGAATCAATTGCCCCCAGAAGCGATAGTGCCACTCATCACCCGCGCGCCGGCGCCAACGCCAAGTACTGTCAAGTCCCATCCAAATGACTTGGCCAAAACCATAATTATGATGCAGGATGGTCGGTTCAGCGGCAACGTCAACCCCGGGAATTGTAGAAGTTGCCCAGACCGTGGCTCCGGGTTTCGCAATGCCCCCATAGATCCATGGATGACCGGGCAGGCTTGCGAAAGCGTTGTTGCGGCTTGTGGGATCAGCAGACAGCTGAAACATGGGTAATGCCGCTGCATCAATTCCGAGTGCCAGCCGAAACGAGGATTGCTCGGTGTCCGGCGAAGTCGTCAAGAATTTTTCCGCCAATCGTTGTCGAGTCTCCGTGACAGGCAGCAGAGCACTCAGAACGGGTGATGTGAAGTCCTGCGGCATGTGACTGCGACCCGGAATCACCATCAGGGTCAGTCCGTCTTGGGTAACAGCCTGCTCAATCATTTCCCAAACGCCGACTGCCACCTCCAACGGATCGATGTCTCCTACGATCAACATGTCGGTTTTCGCGAGTTGTTCGCGAAAGGCTGCGATCTCCGGGAGTTTTGAGGGAATGTCGGGCTGATTCAGCAAATCTAAAAACGGCTGATGCAGGAGGATGGTCAACGGTTCGACCTGTTTGTCGCGGTCGAGCAGGTTTTTTAGGTAACGAAATTCCCAACGAGCATCACCTTCGACAAGCATGACTCGGGCTTTGTTATCGACCACGCGCAAGCTGAGATCTCGACTATTATTGTCGTGCCGCAATTCGCCAGGTTGGGTTCCAGCTTCCAAACGATAGTCGAACCGACCGGCTTTGTCGGACGGAATATCGAACGTGACACTTTCACTGTCCGTCGCCGGAGTCACCGTTTGCTCCGACACCAATACTTCGCCCTGTTGCAGACGAACGGTGAGAGGTTCGCCTTCGAATCCGGACGTGCCAATCACGACCCGAATCTGCGCTTTGTCGTTCAAAAACACGGTTTCAGGGCTCTCCACGGCAGCAATCGCGAGGTCGCGCGGTGGCAGCCGTGAACCAATCGGAACGGCGTACACCGGCACCTGGAGGCTTGCCAGTCGCTGCGCTGTACCGCCGACATCGCCAGGGGCTGTTTGGCGTCCATCTGAGATCAGGATGACACCACGAATCAGCCCTGCACCTTCCTCTGATGTGATGGATGTCAGCAACTGCAAGGCATCAGTGCCATTCGGAATCAAATTCGCGCGATCAGATTGCAGTGCCGCGGCAAGCTGCAGGGGCACGGTCGCCTGTTGCTCGGACGCAAATAGGCGAATATCAATCGGCATGACTTCGGCAAGTTGATCGAGCAGCTCGACGGGCTTCGACTGGAGCAGACGCCGCACAAATTCCACGCGCGGCATTTCAGCAAGTTCGTCCAATGCTTCGTTCACTTGGCGAGCACGCGCTTCGGACAGCGACTGTGCGGCAGGCGTCGTAGGGCGTACGTCACCGCCAAGCCAGTTTGGCTCCTGTCCCGATTCAGCGGTAACCACCCAAGCGTCGATCAAGGGACGAGTTTCTGCATTCCCTAGCATCCCCAACGCTTGAGCCCAACGAAGTTTCTCGCCAAGCGACGCATGACGGTCCCGGGTCTCCATGCTGAGCGAACCATCAATGGCAACGAGCACTCTTCCCAACTGCGAAACGTCGAACCTTTTCGTGAACACAGGTTGCAGCAGTGTGACGAAAAGCGTGATGAGAACCAGCATTCGCAGCGTGAGCAGTGTCCAGCCGACGGTGCGGGAAACCAAACGTCGTTCGAGTCGCAGCAGCCAAATGCTCAGCCCGATGGCCGCAAGCACCCCGAGCACGACATAAACTGTCCAGCCAGAAGATTTCAGCCCCGAAAAGATCAACCTCCAGTTCATTCGCCGCGTCTCAGTCCCGTAATTGGATCAGGGTTTCACGAAAACCACTGCCGCGCAGGCTAACGGATGACGCAGTTCACTTCCAGTAGGGTCCATGTCGGTCCAACATTCATGTGCGACACGCGTTTTGCAGATTCATGCGGCAGACGTATCAATAAATCCGGCAGGCGATTCTGAGCGCGGCAATTTTAGCGTAAATGTCGTACCTTTTCCGATTTCACTTTCAACCCGGATTCGCCCTTGATGGGCTTCCACGATCCTAAGACACAGTGAAAGCCCTAAACCTGTGCCGCCCTGTCCGCGTGCGTCAGGTGTTTTTGTGGTGTAGAACGCATCAAAGATGTGCGGCAATTTATCGTGAGGAATTCCACAGCCTGTGTCGCTCACGACAATCTCGGCCCAGCCTTCTGACGTGTTATCCCGCACAATCAGTCGCAGACGTCCGGCTTCTTTCATTGCCTGACGTGCATTCACGATCAGATTCATCAAGATCTGCTGAATCTGGCTGCCGTTCACTAACGCCCAAACTGGCGACGGTGCCATCAGGTCGACGGAGATGCGATGCATCTGCAGATCTTTTTGGACTAGGATTAACACGTCGTCGAGCAGCCGTTTCAAGTCGACCGGCTCAATGCGGTCGGATGTGTTGCGCGCGTAAGCCAGCATGCCAGTCGTAATTTGCGCAGCACGCTGGCCCGCCGACAGGATTCGGTCAAATGATTTCGTGCGGGTTTTTTCGTCGGTATGCCGCAGCCCCATCCGCGCGTAATTGATCACCGTCGTCAGGATATTGTTGAATTCGTGAGTGATGGAAGACGCCAACGCTCCCACGGAACTCAACCGCTGGGCACGCATCAGTTCATCCTCAAGCAGGGTGAGACGCTGTTCCAGTTCGATTTTTTTTTGAGAATCATCCATGACGTTCAATTGCTCCGGAGAAAGATGCGCGATAGCACGGCAGCATCATTATAGCCGTTGCTGGTGGATTTATCGGCATAATCCGACGTGATCTTGCGGCCTGTCGTGCTGCCTCGCGGCATCAAACACCGAATTCGTGCAGCAGAAACTGCCGGAACTCGGGCAACGCATTGCCGCAGCACGGGAAAACGTTTTGTTTCAGCAGCACCGTGTTGTTTTATGACATCGCCCGCTTTTTAGAACTTTCAACCGCAGGAGGTTTTTCTATTAATCGTCACATTGTGATCTAGGATCTTATAACATTGCGATGGTATTCGGACTGACCGGAATTTATAGCCAGTCGCAGCTAAACCGGATTTACGTTCCCCTTCGATGAGTGCTGAGACGCATCATGCTCTTGCTCAATCCACTTGCACGACGCAGCCACGTTCCGCCAGAGCGTAAGGGGGCTACGATTGCGGAAACGGCAATTGTGCTGCCGGTTTTCTTTCTGATATTATTTGCGTTCATTGAGTTCGGTCACGTCTTTATGGTGATCCACACCTTAAACGCAGCAGCGCAGCGTGCTGCACGTTCGGGGATTAGCGAGACCGCGACGACAGCCAGCGTCACCGCGCTAGCCAACCAAGTTGTTGGCACCGCGATTCGTGGTTCCACGGCTACGATTTTTGTGAAAGACGGTGCTGCGTTTGACGTGACCGGCGTCAATGCTTCGACGATCAATTACGCGACGCTACCCAATCTCGAACTCTCCACTGCGGCACGGAGACAACTGTTTATTGTGCGCGTGTCAGTGCCTTATTCAGACGTGGCGATCCTAGGGCCAAAATGGCTGGCGGGGCTCATTATCTACGGACAGTGTGTGATGAGGAGAGAATAGCCATCAAAAGCTTGACATCAATGATACGACAGCGAAATCCTGTTTCATTGCGGCACGGGGGGCGTAAGGCTGCCGCTATGATGGAATGCGCTGTGACTCTCCCGGTCCTGATGGTAATGGTTGTCGGCATGTTGGAGATTGGGACTGCATTGCGCGCCACAATGAATCTTCAGACTGCCTGCAGGGAATCAGGACGACTGACCGCGATGGACTGGCGATACATTGTTCATACCAATCAGACGCCTAACCAAAAAGTGGAACAAGATCTCAAAAATTTCATCACAGCGGCAGGACTCAAGGGCAGCCTGTCAACCGTCACACTGAAACATGCAGATGGTGCCAGTGTCGGACAAACGTTTGACCTTGCAGACCCGAACAACGATCTGCAGTTTGTGCGAGTCGAAGTCACGCTGCCATATTCGAGCGTGACGATCTTTCCTCTGGTGTATCTTGCAGGTAAAAGCCTCAAGGCATCGGTCGTGATGCGCGCCACGGTAAACGGCGGTTCACTGTCGAATTAAAAAAGAACAATATGGCCGAAATTACTGAACGGCCCAGCACCATAAAGAAGAGCATCGTTCGTCATTGGAACTTAGATAGAAATTCGTCATTGGAACTTAGATAGAAAGAAGGGACTCAAATGAAAAACATCCTACAAAAACATGGACTGGGGCAGTTCCGACAAGCGCATCGGAAAGGAGTCTTCTTCGTACTGGCAGTGATTTGCCTGATGGGAGCTATGACTTTCGTGGGAATGTCCGTGGACCTAGGGATGATCACCCTCACCAAAACTCGCATGCAGACTGCGGCTGACTCGGCGGCCCTGTCTGCGGCTCAGGAAATTGTCCTTGCCGTACGGCGAGCTTCGTGGAATTCCGCGACAGGGTTGGACATGGCCGCGGTGCAGGCCACGGCGGCTACAGATGCTCGGGCGATGGCGGTGTATGTCGCCAATCTCAATGGCTTTTACATTGATAGTAGCATTGACGTCACTCTTGGAAGGCGATTGTTGGCGGCTGACGGCGTTTCTTATACCCAAACGTGGGGTGTCGGACCTTACAACTGTGTGCAAGTGTCTATCCGCAAAAACAACAGTAATTCGACTGCTCCTGATGCAAAAATGCCCCTGATATTTGCGCCGGTTGTCGGGCAAGCGGCTCAATCAATTACAACGTCGGCGACTGCCTTCATCGAATCAAGGGACATCGTCTGTACACTGGACTATTCTGCTTCGATGAACGACGACAGTTGCATGAGCAGTGCTACGATCAGCCGTCTGACAAAGTCTGCTGTGGAATCTAATCTCGATGCGATCTGGGCTGCGCTCGTGGCATCGGACGTGCGATTCAGCAATGACGCCTCAAGCCAGAAGTTTCCGTCAATTGGGTTTGGCCTGATGAATTCTGCTGCAGGGACATATAACTCCAGCAGCACCAGTCAGACTGTGATTGAGGCTCTGGGTTTGTACACGCCGGCCAAAAAATACTACGACACATGGACATTGAAGGTTGTCTCAGGCGACGACTACTACACCCTCACCTCAGGCGGCTATGACTGGAGGCGATACATCGATACGGGAACTGGAACCTACGCTGGCAAGCTGCGTCGGGCCATTACTAAAAAATCTACCTTCACGACCGTAGCGGATACGACCGCTCCTGGCTATTTTCCGCCAATCCCTGAGAGTGCTGTTTCATTTCCTCAGGAGGGAAAAAACACTTCCACCGGACTGCGTCTCGGAAAACCATCGATCGCAACCAGTAAGGCTCAGTGGTTGCTCTATGTGGACTATGTGCGCACCGATAGTAACCTCCAAACTCAGGGTTATCGGCAGAAATACGGCTACCGGACACTGTGCGTGTATCTGATGGAAAAGCGGCCATCTAATTACCAGTCTGAAGACCTGTGGCGAGCGCCGTGCTATCCGTTTCATGGGATGAAGATGGGAATGAACACGTTCTGTCAGTTTATGACGGAATTGAGCTACGGCGATCATATCGGCCTCGTCGACTATGCTGTTGATGCACGCGTAGAGACCGGACTAACGGAGGATGGAGCCGGTGTGATTGTTAATCTCGGGACGGACCTCATGTCGGCTCGTTACTTAGATATCGACACCATTCAACAGCACAAACAGGCCGCGCATTACTCAAGCAACACGGCCACGGGTGATGGACTCCTGAAAGCCGTGGGGCTGCTCAACTCGAATAGTCGCTATGGCACTCAAAAGGCCATTCTCCTGATGACGGACGGTGTTCCGACTATCAGTCCATCGGGCTTTAGTCTTCCCTCCACATGGAACTGGAATACTCTGCTGGACTATGACGGAAATGGTACTGCGGACTACACAACGACCGATCAAGATGCTCAATATGCCTTGTATCAGGCGAAACTGGCGGCTGATCAAAAGATCGTGATTCATACGCTATGCGTCGGTGCCGGAGCTGACACGACCCTCCTCAAAGCGATCGCACAAATCTCGGGTGGCTACGATATCGTGGTCCCCGCTGGGACTTCCGTTACTGCCCAGACCGACTTGCTGCGAGCAGCCTTCGGAGTTCTCGCTGGAAGAGTCCCACCTGCCCAACTGGTCGTGAATCCTTAATCACTTCAGTACGAAAGTCCGCCGAGTTGAGGGGGCTTCCAAAATTCAAAGGGCCGCGTCGCGAAAGCAACGCGGCCCTTTTTTACAGTCGTCTGGCTCTTCGATCGCCATTGTTTTAACATCCACCTACGGGCCTATTTTTGTGGCTCGTCGTAAGTCAAATGTTTAACCCCCGGTAGCCCTATTTCCGTGTCTGAAAAAAAACAACGCATCAAACCACAGACTCTTCGCGGCTTTCGCGACTTTCTTCCCGATCAAATGATGGCGCGGGAACACCTGATCGACATCGCCAGATCCGTCTATCGCAGCTATGGCTTCGCACCGATCGATACACCGGCTTTGGAATACGCCGAAGTGCTCTTGGGAAAGGGGGGCGAAGAATCAGACAAGCAAGTCTTTCGGTTCACGGATCAGGGCGACCGTGATGTTGCGATGCGATTCGATCTAACTGTGCCACTTGCACGCTTTTCCGCGCAATACGTACAGGAACTGGGGCTCCCGTTCCGACGCTATCACATCGCACCAGTCTGGCGTGGAGAACGGCCGGCCCGTGGTCGGTTCCGCGAATTCATGCAATGCGACTTCGACACGATCGGCACGATGAGCAATTCGGCCGACATCGAAACGCTGTTTGTGATCAACGATCTTTTCGAACGCATCGGCATCGAACGATTTACGATCCGTGTAAATAACCGCAAAGTGCTCAATGGCCTGCTCGAAAAATGCGGTCTGCAGGAACACGCTGTCGGCATTCTTCGATCGCTGGATAAGCTCGACAAGATCGGGCGAGATGCCGTCGTGGCGGAAATGGTGGAAAAAGTCGGCATCCCGGCTGACGGTGCGAATCAGGTGCTCGACATGGCTCAACTCAAGGGAAGCCCCGAAGAAATTCTCGCGTCACTGGAAGGCATGCTGTCCGGTAGTCAAATCGGGGAACTTGGCCTGCAGAATCTGAGTGAACTTTTTTCAGCCGTGAATCAATGCGGTTGGCCAGCGGGGCGTGTGTCTCTGGACGTTTCAATAGCCCGCGGCTTGGATTATTACACCGGCACGATTTATGAGACACTGCTCGGAGACCTTCCGGATATTGGCAGCGTCTGCTCCGGTGGTCGCTACGACAATCTTGCCGACCTCTTCACGGCCCAGCAACTTCCTGGCGTCGGTGCCAGTCTTGGACTGGATCGCATGCTGGCTGCCCTCGAAGAACTTGGCCAAACGCAAAAACACACAACACCCGCGCCGGTGCTGGTGACAATGTTCGATGCCGAACGAATTATCGATTACCTGCAACTCGGACGTATGCTCCGAAAGGCCGGCATCGCGACTGAGGTTTATCCGGAAGCGAATAATATCGGCAAGCAGATGAAGTATGCCAATAAGAAAGGATTCAGGCTGGCACTCATCGCAGGCGGCGACGAATTTGCCGCCGGTGTCTGGCAAGTGAAAAACCTCAAGACCGGCGCGCAGGCATCCATCGCCACAGTTGATTTGGTCGCTCACCTTACGACTGAATTGAGTGTGCCGACGGAACTCAGTCGCTCCATCGACTGACTTTCTCCCAGAAAGGCATGGCTGATTTTCAGCCCCGCCTTGTGCGGTTAGCATCTTCACTCATGCAGGCTGCATGGCGCCGATGACTTCCCGCAGTCGTCCACGAGCCGTGTGCAATCGGCGCTTGATCGTCCCGATCGGGCTTGCAAACTGCGCGCTCATTTCCTTGAGCGAAGCCCCTTCAATATAAAAGGCCCAGAGTGTTTCCCGATCCAAATGGCCGAGTTGGTTCAATCCTGCGCGAACTTGGGCGATGTTTTCTTGGCGAATCATGGCGAAAAACGGAGCGTCTTCCGCTTTCTGTACGCCGTCGAAGGAATGAGGTTCACGGCTGGTTTCGTGTGGTCTCCGTACGACTCGATTAATAGACAAACGGACGGCGATCCGGCATAACCAACCGCTGAACCGTTCGGCCCCCTGCAACTGAGATAGCTTACAGAAGGCCCGCAAGAAAACTTCCTGCACGACTTCATCAGCTTCCGCCGTGTTCCGCAAACGCAGCATGACCAGGCTGTAAATGCGAGATTGGAAAAGAACGACAAGATCGCTGAAGGCATCTCGGTCGCCAGACTGAGCCCGCAAAACAAGTGGTGTCAAAGAATCAGTGGTCATCGGGCAGACTCCAGTCTGAAAAATTACATCGTGGCATTCGAATGCATCGCCGTGCGAAAATCGAAGGTGGCGTGAATGGGATTCGCAGGAACAGCCGTGAGTTGCCAGGCATGAACGCCGGTAAAACCGCGAAGACCCAGAAAACTCACGCGAGAAACAGCCAATGCACACCGTGTGCGTTCCATCTCTCGCGGTTCGAGCGGAAGAAGTTTAAATGCGTCCTGAGGACGCGAGCCGACGGCCCCTTAACTTCGATCGCTGCTACCAGTGAAACAACCCGAGCCTTGATGCAAGGCTCGCTCCCGGTTTTCGAGCAATCTCGAAAAGGAGCGACTGAGACAGTGCTCGGAGAATCCTCCACAAGCCTGTTTAGAATCGCCCGCTGGGTGTCCGTACAGATAACGCCAGCGCAAATCACGCATGGAGCCTGTCTGCTGCGGTACCACGGCGAAGATAGCGGGGGAGGCAAAACGCACGAACAGCCCGGCAATGACATGGGCCGCGATGGCTTGTGTCGATGCGATCAGAGCGTGAATCGTTGTGTTCAGCAGCATTGTTCTGCCCCCCAAAAAATTGCCACGAATCCACTGTCTGTCACTGTGACTGACGGTAGTTTTTCGGTCCCGATGTCGCGTCGCACATTCGCGACGTTAGATAAGTCAACAACACCATTGTTGCCAACAAAATAACTTTTCTAATCCGGCGGTGCAGGATCTTTCAAAGGTTTCCCGAGACCGTCACCCGCATCATGCGTCGACCCGGTAGACACGCCATCTTCCCCGTACGTTCGCCAAAACTCTTCCAAATTTCTGAAATTTCACAAAAATACCCCAGAAAATATTTATTACTCGTTTTCATCGTGTCGTCATCTCGGCACTTGCCGATTTAATCTCCGAACTTGAGTTCACTGCGTGAGAGGCCTGCCGCATAATTTCTAGACTTGAGGAAGCATGGGTAAGATTGGGTAATCCCACGCTCCTTACGATTCAAAATCAGTCCCATCCTTCGAAATGCCCCCCGGGAACTTGGCAGCAAGGTTTCGGGACGATAAGATCCTTGCACTGCTCCTATAGCTCAGTTGGTAGAGCAACTGACTCTTAATCCGTAGGTCGAAGGTTCGAGCCCTTCTGGGAGCACATATAAAAGACAGGGTTTCCGAGTAAAATCGGAAACCCTGTTTTCGTTCATTCACCTTTTCATTCACCTTTTGGCGTCCCGTTCGCTTTTGGTTCACCTTCATTCACCTTTTCGCCCATGAGACCAGCCAACAATGCGGAAGTCTCATCTGACTGGATGCCGACGTAGTATTTTTCAGTCGTCGTCACGCTGGCGTGCCGCATCAGTTCCTTGAGAACCATCGAATTCACCTTCCGCGACCACCTAGCACCGAATGCCCTTCGTAGGTCGTGTGCCGATGCCCAAACAGTCTCGCCGCCCTTTTCATCGACTTTGACACCGGCCCGCTCACCGATACGGCAAATGGCTTTTGATACGGTGTCGATTCTGTGACATTCGCCACGGGATAGCATCGGCCTGAAGACGAAACCATTCCGTGAATCAATTGGCACCGATTGCAGGAACTCAGCGAAGTCTGGCGTCATCGGATAAACGCGGTCTTTGCCGCCCTTCTCGTCTTCAGCAGCAATCAGCAGCTTCGCATATTTGCCAGACAGATCGACTCGGATGCCGTCCGCCCATCGGTCCCACGTTAGACTCAAGGCTTCCCCAAGCCGCAA
>QWQG01000225.1 GCA_003670925.1 Planctomycetota bacterium
AATGATCGATTCGCTTAGTTCTTTGTGGATCAGGTTGCTCATTGAAATCCTTCTGCTGTTTACGTTTGTGATTTTATCCGGGTCATCCGTGATATCCGTGGTTGGAAATGCGTTTTTTTTACCACGGATTACACGGATGGCACGGATGAAGCACAGGTATGGTCATTAGAGTTCTCCGGTGAAGGCTTGGTGCAGCAGCGACTTCTTCAACGCCTCCAGCGCGGCGCGCTTTTGTTCGTAGAGGCGGGCGAGGCGTTGGGTTTCTTCCGACAGGGCGTCACATTGTTTGATAATTCGGAGCTGCTCCTTCGTGTCTGGGTGGCAAATGTGAAACGCCTTCGCCTCGGGAAAGTAAATCGTCTGATGAACGCTTCCGCTGGCATACCGCAGGAGCCCGTCGCGACTTTCGGCCAAAAAGATGTATTTCAAAAAGTCAGGGACCAAACTGCTAGAACAGACCCCGTTCAAAAAGTCTTGGCTCGTGGCCATCGGGCGGCCCATCACGGCCACATAGCCGACAGAAGCAGTTCGTGAGAGACACACGGTATTCGCAGGGAGTAACCGTGCCGAAGATTTCGCCGATCTTGTATTCGATGGTGTTCGGGCCGGTGGCCTTGTCGTGTTCGAGGGCGTCGAGGTATTTCAGGAAGAGCAGCCACGAGGTCTACTCGGTGTAGTCGAGTTCGCTGGTGCAGCCGGCGTCTTTCCAGAGGACGTCGTCGATGTTTTTGAAGGCTTGTTCGAACATTGGGAGTTGGGTGGGCCGATTGTGCGTTCGTGGTGGATTGGCTGTGTGTGCGTCGTCTTCGTGCGTGACCACTCGCCGGACACAATACCGCCCCACGGGGGGCAGATGCTACTGAAACGAGGCTGAAACGGGGAGTAATGTGGACGATGCCGAAGTGGAAAGGATGGAACTCCTTTCCTGATCAGCCGTTCGGGCGCTAGCCCCGGTTACTGTGTTTGCACGCCTCGCAACGGAATCTCATTTTATCATACAACCGGGGCTAGCGCCCTGCGGCTGATACGAGTTGCATTCATATCGAGTGCCATGGACGGCTAGAACAATTCGCTGACGACGTTGCCTTGAGGGAGCATTTTCATCGGACGTCCCTGAGCCAAAAACTCCGCGTGGCGGTCAAGTCCTACCGCATGATAGACGGTCGCGACAAAGTCGGGGACGGATACCGGGCGATCTTCAGGGATGGCACCAAACTTGTCGCTAGCACCAATGACTCGTCCCGTCTTTACCCCGCCGCCGCCGATCGTTAGGCTAAAACAACGCCCCCAATGATCGCGTCCCGGTCCTTGCTTATCCGTGTTGAGTTTCGGCGTTCTTCCGAACTCGCCAGTTGTAATAACGAGAGTCGTTTCGAGCAAACCACGGTCATCGAGATCCTGTAAGAGTGCCGCATAACTGCTGTCGTAAATTGGCAGTTGTTGGTCCAGATGCGAAAAGATCCCCCAATGATGATCCCAAGCGTAGATCCCCGTGTCTACAAAGCCCTGAATCGTCACAAATCGCACTCCCGCCTCGATCAAACGCCGGGCCAACAGCATTCCCTGTCCAACGCGGTTACGTCCATAAGCATCACGCAGTTTGGCGGGCTCTTGGGACAGATCAAAGGCATCTTTTGCCTTCCGTGATGTTGCAAGGTTTAGGGCCTGCTCGGTAAAGATGTCATGGGCGACAGCAAATTCTAACTGCCTTTCGCGCTCGGCTTGGTAGCGATCGAGCGAACGCAGTAGCTGTCTGCGACCGGCAAGGCGATCCACATCGACGGCTGGCGCCACATCAAATTCAGACACGGCAAAATCCGGTGAATTTGGATTTTTATGAATGATGAACGGATTGTACGTGCGACCCAGAAATCCAGCAGCACCAGGCATACTATGCGCAGGATGCTTCATGTTGCCCAAATGCACAAACGGCGGAATGGGAGACTGTTGCCGTTGCTGCAAACTGAGCACCGCCCCAATTCCTGGCGCTTGGACGTTCTTATCCACTGGGCTTCCACACATCATGTGGACATCACCTTCACCATGCATGGAACTATAGGAATGCATCGAGCGAATGAGTGAGAACTTATCGGCACAGTTGCTCAGTTTGGGTAATTGATCGCTTAAATGTAGTCCGGGAATTTTTGTTGGCGACGGCTGATACTTCCCGCGAATTTCCTCCGGCATATCCGGCTTCATGTCATACATATCAATGTGACTTGCGCCACCTTGAAGGAACATAAAAATCACATTGATCTGCTTCTTGACGCCACCTGTGGCTTCGTGCGCTAGTAACTCTGGCAACGACAGTCCCAAGGGAGTGACCGCGCCGATTGCTAGTCCCCCCATGTTGCAGAAGTCTCTCCGATGCATGCTGTTTCCTGACTTACTTTGGAGGTGTGAGTTCCAACATCGTCGCCCCCATGGCCTTACCGATTCGATTGAACCAGATCGCGCTGCCATAGTAGTGGTAGGGGCGATCACTGCCCGTGTGTGACCATTCCGGCTCGTTTTGCCAATTCGGGAACATCTCCTCTGCCGCCTTGTCCACAAGCACATCCACAGGGAAGGCCTTGACGTTGCCAGTGAACTCCGGCACGTCGTTCATGGAAAGTTGTGCCTCGCGAACTATCAACATTCCGCCGGTTGCTGGCTTCGATCCGTTCTGCCCCAAGGCGCCGATGACAAACGGCAAATTGGGCGTGTTCAGGTCCTGACGCACGTCCTTGATAAAGTGCTGCATGTTCGACGCATATTCATGTTCGGCCCCGAAGATATCATTAAAACCTTGGAACCAGACAAACCCGGTCAGTTCCAGCGTTTTTCCTTCGAGGCTAGGGAATAGCGTCGCGTAGTTTTTCTGCACATCATGCACTTCAGCGAGCATCTGGCGATACGATGATCCGTACTCCTGCTCAATGTCTTCCAGGGTCGGAAGAGGTGTGTCGGTCTTGTTTTTTTCGTTCTCTTGTTTGACGCGCACCTGAGCTTGCTCAAGGTCGGCTTGAAGCATCGCTTCGGGAATTTTTGCTGAGGGCGAACGAAAGAGTTTAAACAGCGAGTGACCGCCCCACGCGGCCTTGATGAGCAGAACGGGCTCATCAAAGTGGTTCCCCATCGCTGTTCCAAATTCCAACTCGACCCCCGTGCAGTCAGGCGATCCGTAGCCGACCGTGAGCGGTCCCCTGCGATCCAAGAACTTAATCAACACATCATCCCGCACGATCCACTTTTCTTCGGCTCGTAGATGAGCAAAAAGTTCTTTCGTGTTTGCAGCCGTCGCTTGATAGTCCAACAGACTGTTCCGGGCCTTGCCCTCCATATTCGACTGGCCAGCCAGAATAAAGACCCGAACAGGCTTCTCGACCGCTGGCAGTGATGCGGCTGAAAAAAGTGTCGTCAGCACCGTGACTACCATGAACCGCAACATGAGAATCCTTTAATCTAGAATACAAGCGGCCTTTGTTGCGGCCAAGGAAAAGCTGGAATTAGATGGGTGTCTGCAGACTTTGAAACCATCCGAAAAATCCCAGAATCTCCTCGTATAATAGAGATTATGACAGCTTTAGAGATAATCATTTTTTTGAAAAAATGTGATCCCTTGCTCGGGCCAACGTGGGCTAACGTGGGCTAACGCCCGCTTCTGACGCGTCCGGCGACACGCCGCTTGTACCAACGCGGACCATAAACTGTTGGTGGTGGGCAACTGCGCCCGGCAGTGTATTCAAGCAGCGGCAGTGTATTCAAGCAGCGGCAGTGTATTCAAGCAGCGGCAGTTTTGTGCTGAAGGGACGCCGGTGAGGGTATGTCGGACAGGAATGTCCAACGTCCAAAAATAAACGGATCGAAGAGAGAAAAGCGGCATCCCTGCCAGGAGGCCATCCCTGGTGAACTAAGGCCAATCGCGTGTCTTGTTGAGTGAGCAAGCGACCTGAAAGGAGTGGGTTGCGTGAATGAGTAGTGCTGTTCTCTGCTTCGATCCGTTCTGCGTCCAGAGTTGAATGTGGGTTTGACACGATCGGCAGCAAGGAGAAGCCGTTTCGCAACTACTGCGTCAACTGCTTGAACAATTCGCCAAAGTCTGGCATCTCGTCGCGAAGCACGCTGTTCCATGCTTCGGGATTCCAGATCTCGACACAAATGACGGCACCGACAATGACAACTTCTTTCCCGGCACCAACGCCAAGAAATGTGCGGAAGCCATCCGGGATTAACAGACGTGAACGATTCGCAAGGCGGACGGTTTGATGGCGAGTCGATAACAAGCGGCCAAGCCGCTGGACTTCACCCCAACGCTGCTCCATTCGTCCCGAGTCAATTTTCTGACGGAGCAAAGCAATCCCGCTGTCTAAGCGTTGCTGCCATTCCGCCTGCCTCCACAGACTCAGGCACCCTGCCCTTTCCTTCGCGATGATCAGATCGCCGTTCTCGTCGGACACCACAGATGCCAGTTCGGGAGGCAACATCAGCCGATTGCGATCATCGATCGTTCGCTGAAATTCCCCAGTGAGAAACATGACAAGCCTTCGTGGCAGAAACGCGGTGGCAACCTGATCAAAACGGCCCCGGATGAGGGCAGTACCAACATCGAGTTACACAGCCTACCGGGCACAAAACCCACTTTCAACTAGTTTTCAAAGATCTCTGCGGGCATTTATCCCACAAATGCTCCCAATAGCTTACGACTGCGAGTTTGGGCTGGCAAGGCATCACCTATTCGTTTTTTCCGGATTTGACGAAAACCCCGAGAACGCGATCCAGGGTAGCTGAACTCGCGAAACAACGTACTGCGGAGGATTCGCACGGCCGGCGATTGTGGGTATGCTGTTTTCCCATGTCTGACGATATCCGCCAACTTATCCCATCCATGACGCGACTTCTGGCGCGGCCGGAAGTCAGGTCGCTGCTTGCATGGTTCGGCCCGGATATCGTGCGGATGAAACTGCAAGGCGCGATCGAGCGCCTGCGGCAGCATCTTGCAAACGGCGTGTTGATGGGCTCGAAATCGGACTCCGAGCAACTGGTGATCAGGTGGCTGGTGAGCGAGATGGATCGTTGCCTCCTGAACACTCCGCGAAAAGTCATCAACGCAACCGGCGTGCTGCTGCACACGGGTCTTGGCCGCGCGCCGCTCGCCGATGCCGCACGGAAGGCAATCTTGGATGCGGCGGGCGCGTGTCTGCTGGAAGTGAATTCGGAGTCTGGCGAACGTGCGTATCGGGGGTTTCAGGTCCATGATTTCTTCGAGGCCCTGACGGGTTGCGAAGACTGCTTGATCGTCAACAACAATGCCGGTGCTACAGTCCTGCTGCTTCAGGCCCTTTGTCAGGGCCGCGAAGTCCTGATTTCGCGCAGTCAGCTGGTTGAGATTGGTGGATCGTTTCGATTGCCGGAGATTTTTCAGACGGCAGGGGTCGTGCTGCGTGAAGTCGGCACCACAAATCGCACTCATCTGCGCGACTATGCAGCAGCGATCACTGAACGTACGGCCGCCATTCTGCGCGTTCATGCATCGAACTTTCGCATTGTCGGCTTCACTGCCGAACCGTCCAGCGGGGAACTCGCAGCACTTGCCCACGCGCGCGGCCTCATGATGTTCGACGACATTGGCAGCGGGCAACTGTTCGCGAATCCCGTCTTGGCCTCATTCGGGGAACCAGACTTTCGCACAAGTATCACAGGCGGTGCAGATCTTGTGCTGGGCAGCGGTGACAAACTTCTCGGTGGCCCGCAAGCAGGCATCATCCTTGGTCGCTCCTCGTTGATTCAGACGCTGCGACATCATCCACTGGCCCGCTGTCTGCGAATCGACAAACTTAATCTCGCCGCCCTGCATGCCACACTGCTGATCCATGCGCGAGGCACGGCAACCGACGAGTTACCGCTTTATCAGATGCTGCAAGCAGATATCTCCGCTTTGAATCAACGAGCCGAATCGATTGTTGCGCAGGTGGGTTCGCTGCGGGATGTGACCTTACAAATCGTCCCGAGCATCGCTGAAGTCGGCGGCGGTTCGTGTGCTGGACATCCAGTTCCGTCTGTCGCGATCGCATTGCATTCGTCCAGCACGTCTGCTCAAACGGTCGCTCGAAACCTCCGCATGCACGTCCCCGCCATCTGGGGCCGAATCGAAGCCGCCGCCGTCTTGCTGGACCTGCGCTCCGTCGATCGATGCGACGATCAACTGTTGTGCCAGACAATCAAGGCCGCAATTGGCCGCTAATCTCTCACGAGTGATCCTGTGCAGCTAGAACCGGCACCGGCCGTGCAGCCGTAGCAATGGCGACCCACGGTAATCTCGCGATTTTCGAGGTCTGTGATCTGGACGCTGCTAATGTGCCTCGGAAGCTTATCTATCAGTGGTAGATCGAGCATCTGATTGAAATCGCAGTCATAGAGATTGCCCTGCCAGTCGATCGAAATTGTGGACCGACACATCAGGTTCTCAATGGAATCACGATTGAACGAATTGACGAGCAGTGCCATGTATGCGGCGTAGCGTCCGGTCTGCAGCAGGTCGGCTAGAAAACGACTGATGGGCATGTTCGTGATTGTGTACAAATGATTGAACTCAATCCCGAATCGCTGCCGCAACTGATCCCGGTAAGCCTGTTCCAGTTGCTGCTGATTTGGCGGCAGTGACGGGCCAACCGGGTTGTAAACCAGCGACAGTTTCAGTCCCGAATTTTCGCGGGCATAACCGAGTCCATTCAGCAGCTTTAAGGCTTCAATCGATTTTTGAAACACTCCGTCGCCGCGTTGTGCATCGCAGTTTGCCTCCAAATAACATGGCAGGGAGGCGATCACTTCGACTTGATGAGTTGCGAGGAATTGCGGTAAGTGCGTGAATCCTGGAGCCGTCAGAATGGTCAGATTGCAGCGATCAATGACATGGCGACCAAGCCGCCGCACTTCGGTCACGAACCATTCAAACAGGGGATTCATTTCCGGAGCACCGCCGGTGATATCCACCGTCTGGATCGTTGATTCGGAAAGCAGGCGGAGGCAGTGCAGGAAATTTTCCTTGGTCATCAACTCCCGGCGATCCGGTCCAGCATCGACATGACAATGCCCACACGTCTGATTGCAAAGTTTCCCGACATTGACCTGCAACGATGTCAGATATCTGCTGGTCAACGACACAACTCCATGGCCTGCCAGCGTCGCCTGGAACGATGGAATGCCTGCCTGTCCGTCACGTTCAAGGACATCGCGCTGACATTGTGCGTTCGCGAGCGGACTTCCCTGACGCAAAAGTGATAAGACCGGCATGTTGGCTCCTGTTTGAGATTCGTGACTCACATCGCCCAACTCTCTCCGTCGAGTTTAGGTTTTGGCGAGGGTTGATTCGCGGACAATTTTCAAACTGCGTTGCTTGGTTCAGCCTCCGCAATTTCGTGACGGACTTCCTTTGCACGGCAACATCAGCCACACGATTCATCGCCATTACAGCAGGAACCAGTGGCTGTCATTGTCGCGTTGTAACCCCGGCCTTTCGTTTCTTTGGGGTCGCGAATCTTCAGGCATCGGCAATCGCATAATTGTGCGGCATCCACCGGAATTTCCTGATGCGGTTCAATCGTTTCAAACATGCCAGCGTATGGCGGCAGCTGAACCAACCGCGTCAACTTTTCACACACCGCCATGCGCTGTCCGCGCACGAAAAGATGTCCGTCATCATCTTCCACACGGCGAAACGGGCCTTTATAAACGACCGCCTGATTCCGCTCCAAACACGGACCATCTTTACCCTTCCATGCCATCACCGTCATTGATCGGAATTCAATCCCCTCAATTGTCTGCCAAGGTTCTGCCTGCCGTTTTTCCAACGTGATGCCATGAAATCCAGCATCGGCAAACGCCTCTAGAAACAGGTCTTCGCGAAAAGCGCCGGAGAGGCATCCGGACCACAGATATCCATCCTGCTGCATGTGCTCCGGCACTGTCTCATCACTGACGATATCACTGATGACCGCGCGCCCTCCCGGTTTCAGCACGCGAAAAATCTCGTTGAACAGTTGTCGGCGATCCTGTTGACGCACCAGATTCAGTACGCAATTCGACACAACGCAGTCCATAGAATTGTCTGCGATTAAGGGTCGCTCTTTTCGCAATTGTGCTTCCACTTGTCTCCCTGCGATCCAGTCTAACGAACTTTGCACGGGCTTTTCGGCAAGGCGACTATTGAGCAGATCCAAATCCAGTTGCAGGTCCTGAATTAGGCCGTAGCGAAATTCTACGTTACTGTAGCCAATCTTACCGGCGACTTCATCGCGATACTTTCGAGAGAGCTCCAGCATTTCAATGTTGCAATCGACGCCAATCACTTTCCCCTGCGGCCCGACAACCTGCGACATGATGTAACACAGTTTTCCGGTCCCGGAACCAAGGTCCAAGACCGTGTCACCGGCATTCACCCATGCACTGGGATCTCCGCAGCCGTAGTCTTTATCAATAATTTCCTGCGGGACAACTTTTAGATACTGACCAGCATATTGCACTGGACAGCAAAGCGCCGGCTCCACCTGCCTTGATGCAGCAGCGTAGCGCTCGTAGACCGAGGCTTCAGTGGATTCCCTTGAGTCTGTCACGATGCTGAGCAATGCCATGATTTTTGACTTCCCTTTTTTGTGCTGATGCAATTTATCGCCGCGTAAGCATCCGCTGAGTGTAGCCGGATTCGCCAGAATTCGGAGGTGCCATGATGCATGGCCAACTTCTGACGAATCCGGCGACAACAAAACATCTCAAGCAAACCCACGCGAAGGATAAGTGGACGCTGAAAAGCATTGTCAACAACAAGATCCCTTATTTTGACATCGCATGTGCGTCATGTTCCGGAAGGCAGCATACAATGTGCCGCATGAGTGGTTACAATCTAACCTGTGTCACTGACTCATAATTTTTAAAAATGAGCGGTATGACTCTTTCCGCAACTTTGCTGACGCTGGTCAAGAGTCCTCAAGGGACGTCGTTCACCACTTAAGAAAAACTACGATGGAACCTTGGCTGGCCTATTTCGTGCTTTGTCCGGCAGCTTTGATCGGGGGCATGATCAATTCTGTGGCCGGAGGCGGCACGCTCATTACGTTTCCCGCTTTGTTATGGGCGTTGGGTGGCACTCCGGGTGCGACGATCATTGCCAATGCGACAAACACGGTCGCATTGTGTCCTGGCGCGCTGTCAGGTTCTTGGGGTTATCGCCGCGAGGTGCGAGCACAGTGGGAATGGGTGCGGTGGCTCGCGCTACCAAGTCTGATCGGTGGCGTGGCTGGGTCGTACGTTGTTGTCCTCGCGCCGGAATCGTCCTTCAAAGCCATGATTCCGTGGCTGATTGGACTGGCCACCGGACTGTTCATTTTGCAGCCGCGGCTGATGCCTGCGTCAAAAGCGGGAGCCGCACAAGAGAATAGCACGGCGGACGATTCAACGGCAAACGCACCCAGTCGCCTTTATTTGTGGCTGGTGTTCGGGCTGCAACTGCTGGTTGGTTTCTATGGCGGATACTTTGGGGCCGGGATTGGAATTCTGATGCTCAGTACTCTCAGCCTGTTGCATCTTGGAAACATTCATCATGTGAACGGAGTTAAGACCGTACTCGCCGGGATGATCAACGGAATTGCCGTCGTGGTGTTTGTGATCTCCGGCAGCGTGAACTGGAAACTCGGCGTGCCGATGATGATTTCCGCATCGATCGGTGGTTGGCTCGGTGCGACCCTAGCCCGCAGGCTGGACCGGGCCGTTGTGCGCCGGATCGTCATTGGCATGGGCATCGTCCTGACGACTTGGTATTTCACACAAGAGTGGCTAGTGGTGCAGTGATGGTTGGAGTTAGTAATCCAACCAGATCCCGCCGCCGTACAGGTTCTCCACACGGTTCAGGAACTGGTACTGCATCGCAGGGCCGTTGTAATACTGCATTCCGACGCGCAGCCGATGCCGTGTCCGGAGACCTTGCCAGCCCCAGCCTGCGACCGTATTGAAGCCCCCCTGAAACTGAAAGTCTTCGCGGGTATGATAGTTCGCAGCCACATACGGGGCACCAAGGAGGCTAGATTTTGCCACAGGCACATATTGAGTCCCGAACTGAAACTCCAGCGGTTTCGCGCCACCTTCCATCCCGAGTGCGTAAGCCACTTCGCCGTAAACCTGCGTGGCATAATTCAGATCCTGCGTCACACCGGCGATCACCGAGTCACGCACATAGTTGACGCGATTAAAAGTCGGTGTCGCCAGCAAGAATTCATCGCCTATGTGAGAGCTGACATGGTAGTAACCCCACTTATAGGCCGTTCCGTTATGGCGATTCGTGCCTAGCAAACCCGCGCGGTAGTCGGAACCTTGCAGCATCGCGCTTAGCTCGTCAGGCAGGACGCGGGCAAACACCGCACCCTCGATATCAATCTGAAATCCCTGTGGGTTGGCGGAGTCATAATTCCCATGCCGCAACAGTCCGATGCGGCCGCCCAGCACTGCATCCCACACGCGTTGTTTGCTGCGTGTGTCATACAATTGGACGAACTGCATGCGCGGCTCTTTTTCACCAGCTAAGTAGGACTTGTACATGAGCCCTTGGGGAAGCACCTGCCAGCCAAAGCAGTCGTTGCATTGAGCGGGCGCGTTCGAGAAGACTTGCCGCGGTGTGATCGTTAACTCCGTCTCAGCCTGCGGCATCAACTCATCCAATGGCCCGTAGCTGCTTGAACCTTCTGCTGGTTGCTGCGAAAAAGGCAATGCCAACTCAGTTTCATAGTCAGCCGCGTCATCACCGAGGAGTGCGTCAACTGGCGGCACATTTGGTACGGGGCCGGCAGCAGCATCCTGCTGGGCCGACGTTTTTACATTCGACGTAAACTGGGTCAAGAAAGATGGAGCTTTGCGGGCGGCCTGCGCTTCAAGATCCGCATCCGAAAATATCGGCTGAAACGGATCCACTTTCCGGTAGTCCGCTGCAAACTCACCGGAAGGCTGGTTTCTCCAAGCATACAACCAACCATCCTGAGCCACACACAGGGTCGGCAGCATGGCGACAACCACAACTGCCAACAGGCATCGCTGAATTGCTGCTTGAAAATGAATGGCTATTTGCTGCATGATAATCATGGGCATCTGCTTCACGAATTCACGAATTCAGGGAAAACGCGGAGTCTCCAGCCTAAAACGCCGCACGATGTAGGAACACCAGCCATTGTTGCCGATTTGGCACGCGGCGAGGAATTTTCGGGGAACACGGGTCTTACGCAATCCCCTCATTTTTCGGATTTTCAGGGCTGCTATTTGAGCCTATGCCATCCCCTAATTCAGATTTTTCCATCCCGTGTTGCGGTCAGGTAATCCGCGTAAATCAAATCAGCTATGAGGGTATTTTCGACTGTCTCTCTGGACGCAGATTTCTGCGGAAAATGCGGGCCGCGGGCCCCGAAGCATGCGAAGTGCGGCTGGGGCACTGGACGCGACAGGGGTGTTCATGACACAATGCAAATCGTTTCAATCACTCCCGCTAACGCTTCCTACCTAGCTCATATGAAATCTATTGACTGCATCCTCCTCTTGCTGCTCATCGCGCCCACCAGCGTAGATGCCGTTGATGACATCCGCTTTGACACTCAGATCAAACCACTTCTCGCCGCGAAATGCTTCGACTGCCACGGCTCTGACACGCAGGAAAGTCATCTGCGTTTGGATCGTCGAGCGGCAATGCTCCGGGGCGGCGATTCCGGTGAGCCAGCGATTATCGCGGGCGACGGCCAGAATAGTCATTTGATGCAGTTAGTCCGTGGCGTGGACGCTGGAAAGCGGATGCCTCCCGATGAAGCCGATCGGTTGTCGAACGATGAAATCCAACTGCTCGAGGCATGGATTGATGGGGGTGCCGTGTGGCCTGGGCCGGATGGTGCAGTGGATGACGCAGCGCAGCAGTCGGATCATTGGTCGTTTCAGGCGGTCCGCACGAGTGAGCCCCCGCAGACTGATGATCCTTGGGTGACCAACGGCATCGATGCCTTCATTTTGCAGAAGCTACAGGAGCATTCTCTAACACCCAATGCACGGGCGACTCGCCTGGAACTCATGCGGCGGATGGCGCTCGACATGCTAGGCCTGCCACCAACTCCGGAAGAGGTTCAGGCGTTTGTGGCGGAACGTGAGCCGCATGCTTATGCACAGCTCGTCGAACGAGTTCTTGCGAGTCCGCATTATGGTGAACGATGGTCGCGTTACTGGCTGGACTTGGTGCGGTTTGCGGAAACGAATGGCTATGAAACCAACCGTGAACGTCCGAACGCTTGGCCGTATCGCGACTACGTCATTCGGTCTCTCAATGACGACAAACCGTACGATCAGTTTTTGAAAGAACAGCTTGCAGGCGATGCGTTCGGAGTCCCGGAAGCCACCGCCTACCTTGTCGCAGGGCCCTACGATCTGGTCAAGAGCCCGGACATCAACCTGACTCTTATGCAGCGTCAGAACGAACTCGACGACATGATCAACACGACGGGAACAGCCTTCATGGGTCTGACATTGGGCTGTGCGCGCTGCCACAATCACAAGTTTGATCCAATCCGACAGACCGATTATTACTCACTTCAGGCCATCTTCGCCGGCATTCAGCATGGTGATCGGTCGCTGCCGCTGACGGACCAGCAACAACAGGAAATCCAGGAGATCGATCAACAGTTGGTGCAGCTGCGAGACCAACTCCAGCCGTTTATCAAAGATGTCGGTCTCACTCGACCGGCCGTGAACGCGCAGGGGAATGAGGAATTATTTGCACCCATAGCTGCCAGATTTGTGCGATTCACAATCCTCCAAACGAATGCGTCACAACCTTGCCTTGATGAACTCGAAGTTTTCGCTGATACTCAAAACGTGGCCTTGTCATCAACGGGGGCCAAAGCGACCTGCTCAAGCACGCTACCAGGGCATGACCTGCATAAGTTGGAACATATCAACGACGGTCGTTTTGGTAATCCTCGCAGTTGGATTTCTAATGAATCCGGTCAGGGTTGGATTCAGATCGAGCTGCCGGAAGTGGCGACGATCCAGCGCATCGTTTGGGCTCGAGATCGCGAAGGCAAGTTCGGTGATCGCGTCGCCACGCAGTACGTGATTGAGGTCGCGGTTGAGCCAGATCAGTGGCAGCAAGTCGCTTCTTCCGCGGATCGCCTTCCATTCACCGGCGCGGCTGCGACTCAGCCTGAATATGATTTCGCCAAGTTTCCGCACGAAAAAGCTGAAGAGGGTCGTGGGTTCCTCCAACAACTAGAACAGCACGCACAACGCAAATCGCAACTCCAAGCTTCCGCGATCGTCTACGCAGGAACATTTCAGCAGCCTGGGCCGACGCATCGCCTGTTCCGCGGCGAGCCCCTCGCCCAACGCGAGCAAGTCGAACCCGGCACCGTCGCCGCACTCGGAAAGTTAGCAATTTCAGAAGCCTCGCCCGAACAACAACGGCGGTTGGCTCTGGCCGAGTGGATGGCGGCGAAGGCCAACCCCTTGACGGCACGCGTCATCGTCAATCGACTGTGGCAGTTTCATTTTGGCAAGGGACTTGTGGCGACACCCAGCGATTTTGGCAAGGCCGGAGTGCCGCCGACTCATCCCGAACTTCTCGACTGGCTGGCGCTGGAACTCATGGAGCACAACTGGTCGCTCAAGCATGTCCATCGACTCATTCTGAATTCCGCAACGTATCAACTCAGCAGTCATCCTCGTGAGGACGCGATGCAGGCTGACGCGGATACGCAGTGGTGGTGGAGGTTTCCTCCGCGCCGTCTTGAGGCTGAACCGATTCGCGATAGTATTTTGGCGGTAACCGGCGTGCTTGACCGCCGCATGTACGGCCCCGGCTTCAGCGGCTTTGAAGTGGAATTGGAAAACGTACGCCACTATTTCCCAAAGAAAAAGTACGGGCCGGAAGACTGGCGACGCATGATCTACATGACCAAAGTCCGGTTAGAAAAAGAATCCGTCTTCGGCATCTTTGATTGCCCCGACGCCGCTACATCCGTCCCCAAACGTAGTCGTTCGACGACTCCGCTCCAAGCACTCAATTTATTTAACAGCCCATTCATGCTGCAACAGGCAGAACGACTGGCCGAGCGCCTTGAACAGGATTGCGGTGATCAGCCCAGCCAGCAGATTGCGCGGGCGTATTGGCTGTGCTACGGTCGCGAACCTGATCCTTCAGAGTTATCTACGTCCCAAGATTTTGTGGCTGAACAGGGTCTTTCCGCATTTTGTCGGGCCATGTTGAACAGCAATGAATTCGTGTTTCTACCGTAGATCCGTCGCTCCGCCGACGAGGAATTTAATTTTGGTGCGCTAACCTCATGACCCTACTCAGTGACTTCACCGGCCATCATCTGCTCAACCGACGCGGTTTCCTCGACCACACCGGCACCGGACTCAGCAGCATCGCGCTGGCGATGCTGCTTGCGGAGCAGGGATTGCTGCAGGCCGACGACACCAATCCTAGCACCGTCGGCGGGCAGAGTCCCATTCGACCGGACATCATACCATCTCATCCGTTCGCCTCACGATCGTCGCATTTCCCCGCAGCGGCGAAGCGCGTGGTCGTGATCTTCTGTTCGGGTGCCTGCAGTCATCTCGACACGTTCGACTATAAGCCGGAGCTCATCGCGCGCCATGGTCAGCCCCTGCCGGGCGCTGACAAGCTGATTACGTTTCAGGGAGAACAGGGCAATGTGACTCAAAGCCCTTGGAAGTTTCAGCCGCGCGGCGAATGCGGCAAGATGATTTCGGACCTTGTCCCACATCTCGGCGCGCTGGCGGATGACATCTGTTTTCTGCATTCCATCAAGGGCAAGACGAATACGCACGGCCCCGCGGAAAACTATATGTCCACGGGCTTCACGCTGGATGGTTTCCCGAGCATCGGCGCATGGTCCACATATGCCCTTGGAACGGAGAACGAGAATCTGCCGGCGTATGTCGCGATTCCTGATCCGCGCGGCACGCCGCAGAATTCCGTAAATAACTGGGGGCCGGGATTCCTACCCGCCGCCTATCAAGGCACGGACTTCAATACGTCTCTGCCGATTCGCAACCTCGCTCGACCAGACGCTATTTCCGAATCTGCTGACGCGAAAACGCGAGATTTCCTTAAGCGGCTCAATGAACGCCATCTTGCACGCTTCCCCGGCGACACGGAATTGGCTGCTCGCATCTCCAGTTACGAACTGGCGGCAAAGATGCAGCTCAGTATTCCAGAAGTCCGCGATCTCTCCACCGAATCCGCATCGACACTGGCCATGTACGGCGCCGACGACGCGCAGAATACACTGAAGGCTGCTTACGCGAAAAACTGCATCCTCGCGCGGCGTTTGCTGGAGCAAGGCGTGCGTTTCGTGCAGTTGTTTAACGGCGCGTATCAGACGGGGGGCGAAGGCGTCAGTAACTGGGACGGTCACAAAGTGCTGGCCGATCAATACAGCATCCACGGTCCGGTCCTCGATCAGCCCACCGCGGCCCTGATCACAGACCTCAAACAACGCGGACTGCTAAAAGACACGCTCGTTGTCTGGTGTACCGAATTCGGACGCATGCCGACTTTTCAAAAGGGTGCCAGCGGACGTGATCACAATCCGGATGGCTTCACCTGCTGGATGGCCGGTGCCGGTGTTAAAGCTCCGTTCAGCTACGGAGCGACCGATGATTTTGGCTACAAAGCCGTCGAAAACATCGTCACTGTCCACGACTTCCACGCCACCATTTTGCACTTGCTAGGACTCGACCACGCACGATTGACGTTTTACTACAACGGGCTGGAACGGCGCCTGACCGATGTGGACGGCGTGGTTGTGAACGACGTGCTCGCTTGACTCCGCGGCGGTGGAGCGAACCCAACCTGCCCGAACTTGGTCCGGCCTCCAGCTTCAATCCCAAATCGTGGGCTCGCCAAGACACGGGCGATTATTTTTTTAAAGCCGCATCGACAAACTGAAACACGGCGATTGTCGCCGGATCGTCGGGCTGGCCAAGGTTCTCGTTGATCCGGGTATGTGTCGTCTCTTTGCCCCCAAAGAGCGTAGCGGGAATCCCCGCATCATTCAGTACAGCGCCGAGACGCTGGGCTTGGGCGCTGGTGTCAGGATGGTCGGCCACATGGAGAATCAGAAATGGAGGGATGCCTTTGTCTTTCGCCACATGTGTGACGGCCGAGTAGTCAAGATGTTTCGCAGGGTCGTTGCCAAACTTTTCGCGGTGACCAAACTTTGCCTGCGGCTGCTGATGGACTCGGCGACGAGTTTCCGCGGTCTCGATAATCGCGGGCACATCGAAAGTGTCTCCATCGACTGGCACGCAGCCTTTAATGCTGCCCAGAGACAGGCCTTCCGCCTTGAGATATCGATCATCAATGCAGATCAACGCCGCGAGTTGTGCGCCCGCAGAATGGCCCATCACGAGAATTCGGTTTGGATCGCCACCGTACTCCGCAATGTGATCGTGCACCCAATGCATGGACTTGGCAATGTCACGAAAAATCGTCTCCATCTCGACATCCGGCAGCAGTCGGTAGTTCGTTGAGACAAAGACGAATCCCTTATCGACGAAGGCCTGCGGCTTCAACTGGACACTCGTCTTGTCACCCGTCTGCCAGCCTCCGCCATGAATCCAGAAAACCACGGGCAGGTTTTTCGCATCCGGCGGCGCATAAACATCCAGCACCTGCCGCTCATGTGGCGCTTCGGCATAGGGCAGGTTACTTTTGACATCCTGAGCCTGAGCTCCGGACAAGAAAGCAAAGGCGATCATGAGTGGGGCAAGATCTTTCATGGGCTTCATTCCGGTAGGAGTTGGCGGATGACAAAGCGTACGATGATCGGGAGGCAACTTCAATCGTTCCAGATCAACACTTCCGAAACTCCGCTGCGCGACTGCCCGCGATGCGTGAACACAATCCGGACTTTCGCGGAAGTCACAGGCTCGAAGCGGGCTTCGTTCCATTGGCTGCCAAGAGGTTGGGCGGGCGAATTTTTCGGATTCTGAACGTCATGCCATTCTGTGCCCGTCCAGTGCTGGATCACATACGCGGTCGGAGGCTGCACGCCGCCACGGTCATCGTAGATCGCCAGTTCGATTCGACGAAACTCAACATCGCGACCGAAGTCAATCTCCAGCCAATCCGTCTCAGACTTCGATTCGTAACTGGTCCAGCGATTCATCGGCGTCGGCAGAAAAACAGTCCGACCGTCAATGGCACTTGCGGGCTTGCCGCCGAAACGATCTGAGTATGAAGCCGATGCTTTCGGATAACCGTCCGGCTTCGGGTTCCATGCGAGGTTGCCAGCCGGTGGCGCGACCGATTCCAGCGGAAGCTGAACATCGCCCCAGGCTTCAATCTCCGTGAGTCCCGATTTTCCTTCCGCAGCATGATGCAGCGTGACTCGAAGTTTTGTGGTTTCGAGCGGATCGAATTTCACGACGTTCGCGCGGTGACCAGCCGGACTACCAAGCACACCATCTGGCGATTTGATCGAACGCCATGTATTGTCGATCCATGCGTCCAGTTCGATTCGTTGCGGAGCACGCACGGTGGAATCCCCCAGGTCACTGTCGTCGAGCGGATAGAGCTTCACCGTATGAAGCGTCCGGGGCGTGCCGAAATCGATGATCACCGAATCCTGCTCGTTCGGTGATCCTTCACACGTCCAGCGATTCGGCGGATGCGGCAGGTACCAATAATTGCCATCGTTCAACTTGCTGGCGGACGTCGTAGGCGACACGTATGACGCAGTCAGCCGGGGGTAATAATCGCCATCGTTGTTCACCGCAAAGTTCGTCGCCGTCGTCGCTGGACTGGCTGACTCGAGTGGTTCTTTTTTCTGCTCGACTCGGAGAGTCAGGCGACTCAGCGTTAACGACTTCGCAGCCGGCTTGCCATCCACCAGCACATGCAGCCCAGCGCCAAGTTTGTATCGCTTGCCGGTTTTGTCCCACACCACGCTGATCAGGTGACCGCGATACGGCACATCATCGAGCGCGAAGTAATGCCAATCGGCCGGCGCAAGCGGATTCACGTCCAAACTGTCGTCATCACGCGGAGTCAATCCGACCAGGCCGGTAATGACAAGGTCGCAGAAGCCCGCATGAAAATAATGCTCCGAGTGGTTGTAGCCGTCATGGCCCTCGAACGAGCCCGTGTCAGGATGCAATGCTTCGGCGAGATACGGCTTGCCATCTTTCCGATGCGAACGAGCATAGATCTGCAATAGCTTGATGTAGTCGGCCTTTGTCGGCAGCAATTCGGCTTCACCGTCGCGCTGCACGACGTTTGCGACGGCCTTCAGCGTCTGAGTCGTCGCATAAGGCCACGACTGACCGCTCCACCAACAGCAGGAGTTTTTGAGCAAGAACATCGGATCGTTCCGTTCGACGGTCGATGGCCCGAAGTCGGCGTAAAAGCCGTCGCGATCCATCAGCTTCGGCCAAGCAGCGTCATATGTGTTGCCGCGATCAATCATGTTAAACTGCCATGGAACATAGCCGATCAATTCGCGCCCGTGGGCATCCCCGGCGAACTCGCCGTCCTCGTACGTCTTTGTCAGTGCTTTGATTTTGTAGCCGTCACGCTCTTCATCATTCTTGTAAACCGGGAAGAAGAATTTTCGCTGGTCGTCCCACAGCAGTTGCAGCATCTTGGCTTTGAGCGACTCGGCCTTCTTCTCAAATCGCTCGGCCAGATCGCCCTGCCCTGCCAGTCGAGCGACCTTGGCAATCGCTACGGCATCGGCCCACATGTAAGCGTTGAATGACGGCCGATAACTCGGAGCCCCGCGCAGAATATCCTGTGTCTGGCGGCTGTTGATGTTAAATTCCATGCCGTCGTCATGACCGGTCTGCCAGAAAAGCCCGACCTCGGGAACGAATTGACGCTGCTCCCAGCCTTCGTAGTTCCGCACAAGATCCGGCAGCAAATCGATCATCAATGCGTCATCGCGATGCACCTGATTCACCGCCCTCGCTGAATCCGCCAGCCAAGTCGAATAATTCCTCGGCTGAGCCCCCGGCGTCCGGAACCAATACTTCAAATAGTCCCGCGCAATCCTCGGTTGCCGTAACCACCGCGCTTCATAAAGCTGATGCCCTGCCGGACAGCTGATCGCTCCATAGGCCCCCGACCAGAACGGCCTGTCAATGAATTCCGTAAACGAGTAACCGCTGTTGGGCGAACCATACGTCAGATGCTTCGTCAGCAGCTCCCAGCGATAGTAGTACGTCGTCGTGATGTCCGCGTCCGGACATTCAAAGAACGGAATCTGGGCGGCATACCAATCCCAGTCCCGATTATCCCAAAACGTCTGCGCCTCCAATTGCGCCTGCTTATCCAGCACCTGAGCCGCTACGTCGTACGACGACGCGATTGAAATCAATAGAGTCATAGCCAATGTGGCACGAAAAACGGTCATCGTAAATCTCGATCAGGAGTATTTTGTTGCAGCAAGGCTCTCGCGCCAATGCTGAATCCCATTCGACGTGCACTCGCCGCCAGCCAAGTACTCTATTGCATCGAGCCAACTCTGCACAAAGGACACGTGTAGGGTACTCAGACGATTGGCGATATACCCGCATCTGGCGAACGGGATAGCGTCAGCATGCCGCTCGTCGGAATTTCGCGGCAGACATTCGTTAGCGTGCGACACCTGCGTGGCGTTTGGCTTTGGGGTCGCCGGCGGCGTGCATGAGGCCCGTCTTATGATCGATGAAGATCATCACGGGATGAGCAATCGGCGATGCAACGATGCCGAGCAAGTGTCCGCGGTCTGCCAGATTCTTGCGGACGGCTTCTGGGATTTCTTCGTTGACTTTGAGTTCACCGCGCCCCACGAAGGCGGCGTTGCGATCGGGGTTGGGATTGAACGAATCCTGGTGATGGTTCACCTGGAAGCGCGGAGCCGTCACGGCTTCTCTCGGGGACATACCGAATTCGATATGATTGAGCAACACGTTCAAAGTCGTCTGATCTTGGACGTCTCCGCCGGCCACGCTGATCGCTATCACTGGCAAGCCATCCTTCAGGACGAGGGTTGGCGTCAACGTGATTCGCGGGCGTTTGCCCGCTTGGACTCGATTCGGATGATTGGGATTTGTATTCATACTTCGCACGCGGTTTCCCGTGTTGACTCCCGAGGGACCGGGGGTGTTCGTTAACATATTACAACTTGGCGTCGCAGCGATCACATTGCCCCAGCGATCGGCCACGACGCAGGTTGTGGTGTCCTGCTTCGGAATCTTTTCGGTCTCGTTGTCCGGCACCTCGTCAGTCCGCAGCGCCTGCATTTTTGCCGGATCGCCAGGCCGACGATCCATGGACGCATGTTGCACATCGATCAGTGCACGACGAAGATTTGTATAACTGTCGGAGAGCAGTTCGGCCATCGGTACCGACGAAAAACGAGGGTCCGCGTAGTACTCATCCCGGTCCGCGTATCCCAGCTTCATCGCCTCCGTCATCACATGGATACAGTCAGCCGAGAGATGCCCCATCGCATGCAGATCGAATCCTTCCAACAAACGCAGATTCTGACAAAGCACGGGCCCTTGTGTCCATGGCCCGCACTTGTAAACCGTGTAGCCTCGGTATGCGATCGAGACCGGATCTTCCACTAACGTTGTCTGCGCAGCCAGATCTGGTTTTCGCTGAAACGCGCCGGTCGCGATGTACCACGCTTCCAGTTCATCGGCGACGTCGCCGATGTAGAAGCGATCTCGTGCTGCCTTGAGTTTGTCTTCACGACTTCCCTGAGCCGCACGCTCGGCATCGACCAGCTTGCGCAGCGTCACGGCCAGATGAGGATGCCACGCTTCTTTGCCCTTGTCGAGAAGTTCTAGGGTCGGTGTCACAGCTTGCTCAAAGGAAATCGTTCCGTAGAGCTTCAAAAGGGTGACGACCAGATCAACCGCCCCTGGCACCGGGGCTGCCTTCATACTGCCCATGGACGGGATGCCGTTCTCATAAAACCATTCGATCGCGGCTGGATCCTGCGGCGCTCCACCGACACCGCTTAGCGATTTGACCTGCTTCGTCTTCGCATCGTAAACCAGAACAGGCACCTCACCGCCGATCGCGAATGAACCGTAGTCTGTGACGGCCAGCGCTAGGATCGTTGCCGCCGCCGCATCGGCCGCTCGCCCACCGCCGTCCAGAATTCTCAAACCTGCCGCCACCGAATCCGCATGTCCGGCTGCTACCGCTCCGTTTTTTCCCGACGCGTGCCAAGAAATTTCGTCAGCTGTCACGTGAGGTTGCGAGAACGCCAATAGCACGACCGTAAACGGAATCGCAAAAAGGTGTTTCACAGGAATCGTCCTATTGGGAGGCGTTGAGAAGGATGGCCGTGATCTACAGCGATCTGCAACTGTCTTGTTACCGCGGGGTAAGCTGCCGGCTGGCGATGTTCGTGTTGATGGCAAACTGGCAGCTTACCCCACGAGCCGTTGAATGTCTGCCGATCGCCTGATTTCGCTAGGTGGCCCGACAGAGCGGTCTGCGAAGACCTGTAGCAGAGTTCGTGAGAACTTTGGTGCGTTGCCGCATTAAGACCTCGTCCTGAATTCTGACGAATCCGGCAACAACACGACGAAAACAGCTCTGGAACGCTGTATGTGGTGTGTTTGTTTCACATCGAACGTCCACTGGACTCTACCGTGGCAGACATGACGGTTTCTTTGACGGCGTGGTCCATTACAGCTATCTTGCAGTCATGGGATGACTAAAAGCAGCGGCTCCGGTGGATCAAGTGACTCCCTTATGAAGAATCCTGATTTACCGATTGAGTCCCCGGCTTCCCGATCGACGCCTCCTCCTGTCGCACTCAGCGCGCTGACGAACGCGCAGCGCAGCCATGTGCTGGTGGTCGCCTTCTTCGCTTGGTTGTTTGCTGGGCTTGAGATCGCTCTTTTCGTGCTCATTCATCGTCCGGCAATGATCAGCCTGATGAGCACGACGAGCACGCCCGATGCGGTGATTAACGAGCAGGCGGTCACGCAATGGTTCGCGTGGTACCAGGCGGCATTTCTGATTGGCGCGGCGTCGGGAGGTTGGATCTTCGGCGTCATGGGCGATCGTCTGGGGCGGACGCGGTCACTGGGGTTGAGCGTCCTGTGTTACTCGCTGTTTACAGGGGCCAGCTACTTTGCAAGAACTCCAGGTGAACTGCTGGTGCTGCGATTTTTGGCATGTCACGGGATCGGCGGGACATGGCCGAATACGGTGGCACTTGTCGCGGAGGCCTGGCCTGCAGCTTCGCGACCGTTCCTGGCAGGAGTTCTGGGAACCGCCGCGAACGTGGGACAGGTCTCGATGGGAATGCTTGGTCTGGGGTTTGCCGTGACGGCCGCTGCCTGGCGCTGGACGTTTCTGGTCGGGGCCGCTCCCGTTTTGATCGGAGTCTGGTGCCTGATCGGCGTACCGGAGTCGGTTCGCTGGCGCATGTCGCGGCAGACGCCGTCTCTTCAGGCGGGCGGTCCGCTGCGGGAACTCTTCCGACCTCCTCTTCGCAGTCGCACAATCATCGGCATACTTCTGGGAGCGATCCCGGTGATCGGAACAGCGGCCAATGCGCAATGGATCGTGCCGTGGACGGACCAGGTTCAGGCCCTAGAGAAGGCCGTTCAGTCAGAAGTGAAACCGCAGGATTCGGTTGGTAAGACAAACGCCAGTGCCGCCCCTCGTCCCAAGGCCGACCCGAAATCCAAAGCCCGGACGATGGTCTCGCGCTCAGGAGGCGCGGTGATCGGCAGCCTCCTAGGAGGACTGCTGGCGACGTGGCTTGGGCGACGGTTCGTCTATTTCCTGATCAGTCTCTTGTCGCTGTGCGTCAGCAGCTGGATCTTTGGCTGGCTGAATCCGCTGCATCCTTGGTTTCTGTGGGCGTCGTTTACGCTGGGGCTGGTGGGAACAACCTACTTCGGTTGGCTACCGCTCTATCTGCCCGAGCTTTTTCCCACGCGAGTCCGTGCGGCGGGAACAGGGATCTCTTTCAATACCGGGCGCGCGGTGGCAGCGGTCGTGGTGCTGGGGACCGGGTTGATCGTGCAATGGTCCGGCGGAAATTATGCCCGCATCGGCTGGTGGACCGGGATGATTTACGCGGCCGGGATGCTGATTATCCTCTTCGCCCCGAAAACGAACACGACAAGTCTGCAGGACTGACACGAAGGATTTCTGCCATGCAGTATCGTCCACTCGGAACCACCGGAATTTCCGTATCCACTGTCTCGTTCGGGGCCGGGCCGGTCTCGGGTCTGCTGACCGGAGACGCTGTCGATACTCAGCGGGCGGTCGTCCAGAGAGCCGTCGAGTTGGGCGTCAACTGGTTCGATACGGCAGCCGGCTATGGCAACGGTCAATCGGAACTCCATCTGGGTGCTGCGCTTTCCGGTATCCGATCGGATCAGCCACTGCATGTGGCAACCAAGGTCCGCGTGCAGCTGACCACACAGACCGACCTGCGGCCACTGGTCGTCGCATCGGTGAAGGAAAGTCTGTCGCGACTGAACCTGCCGCGCGTGACCCTGCTGCAGATTCACAACTCGATCACGCTGAATCGCCTCGATCAGCCAACCTCGATCACTCCCGAGGATGTCCTGGGGCCGCGCGGGCTGCTGGCTGGCATGCAGGAAGTCCGAGCCGCGGGCTGGGTTGATCAGTTCGGGTTGACCGGAATCGGCGATGCCAAAGCATTGTGTACCGTCATGCGTTCGCAGGAGTTCGCCACGATTCAGGCTCCGGTGCATTTTCTCAATCCCAGCGCACTGCGACCGACGCCGAGTGAACTCTGTGATCCCGATTTCGGCGGGTTCCTGCGGACAGCGCACGAGCTGGGCATGGGGATCTTTGCAATTCGTGTGTTCGCTGCCGGAGCACTGCTCGGGGCCGAGCCGTCGCCGCATACCTTCCAGACGCCATTCTTTCCGCTGGATCTTTATCGCCGGGATGAGGCTCGCGTGCGCCAGCTCAGCGAGCGTTTGGGACCGCTGTCCAAAATCCGCGCGCATGCCTTGCGATACATCGTATCACTTCCGGAGATCACATCAGCCATCATCGGCTTTGGACAGGTCAACCATGTCGAACAGGCCGCCCGGCTCGCCGATGAGCCTCGATTATCGAACGAGGAACTCGCGTCTCTCGATAAACTCCGCAACAGTTCGGTATACTCCACGCGGTCATGATTGAGAGAATTGGCGAGCGGCATGCGTCAGCTTGCCGGTACAAAAACGAGGTACCGGAGGGTTCACGCCGCTCCGCTCGCCGGAATCATTTCTGGCCGCGCGATGGATAGGACTCAGCGACGGTCTTGTTTCCTGAACCCCTGTTTAACCCCTTTGCCGGATCATTGATCACCGGAGACACCACATGGCATCAGAACTAATTCGATGGATCTGCGCGACGGTCGTGCTCTCTGTTCACTTGCAGTCCGCAGCGGCTGATAACTGGCCGGAGTGGCGCGGAAATCATGGAGACGGCACAAGTGACGAAAAAGGCTTGCCGACGAAATGGACTTCCACAGACAACGTTGCCTGGAAAGTCGCCTTGCCTGAACCCGGAAATTCGACTCCCGTTGTCTGGGAAGATCGAATCTTCGTGACTCAACCGGTGGTCGCTCTGAATCGTCGTACGCTGATGTGCTTTCATCGGAGCGATGGTCGGTTGCTCTGGCAGGCGGAAACAGAATGGAAAGAGGCAGATCCGACACATGCCACCAATCCCGTGTGTTCGTCATCGCCCGTGACCGACGGTGAACGAGTCATTGCTTGGTTCGGCTCAGCGGGTTTGTGCTGTTACGACATGGAAGGCCACGAACTTTGGAAACGTGATCTGGGAATTCAAAAACACATCTGGGGCTATGGTTCGTCGCCTGTGATTCAAGGTGACTTGTGCTACCTGAATTTCGGTCCCGGCGAGCGATCGTTTCTGATTGCCGTGAATAAGAAGACTGGCGAAACAGTCTGGCAGCATGACGAACCGATCAACACCGAGGGAACCAGCGAAGCCAAGTTTTCCGGCGCGGACTATTACGGTTCTTGGAGCACTCCCGTTCTGCGGCATATCGGTGAACAAGATCAGCTGATTCTCAGTTTTCCGTTTCGAGTGTGTGGTCTAAATCCATTGACGGGCAAGGAACTATGGACCAGCTCGGGCACTAACGCCTTGGTTTATACGTCGCCCCTGATCTCCGACGACATCGTGGTCGCAATGGGAGGCTACAGCGGAATGTCGCTCGGAATTCAGATCAAGGGCGACGGGGATATTACCGCTTCAGGCCGGCTCTGGCAGCATCCGAAGACTAAGCAACGAATTGGCTCCGGCGTGATTCACGATGGCCATCTGTTTATCCATAATGATCCTGGAATCGCCGAATGCTTTGAACTGAAGACCGGGAAGACCGTCTGGGAAGAGCGGCTTTCCGGACCAGGCACCTCGGCGACGAACTGGTCATCCGTCATGATCGCGGACGGACTCTGCTATACGATGACACAGGGCGGCGATTGTTTCGTCTTTCGCGCGAGCCCGCAGTTTGAACTGGTATCGACGAACTCACTTGGCGAAGCGTCCAATTCTTCCGTAGTGGCCAGCAACGGCCAGTTGTTCCTCCGTACGCACCAGCATTTGTGGTGCATCGGAAAACAGCAATGAACCAAAACCTGTGGTTTGCACCACAGGCAACCTTCCGCCGCTGCTCCGCAGCAAATCGCAATTTAGCAACACCATCCAGCAGATGCACTCAGCGAGCAGGAGCGTGCCCGTCGACCATGGCTATGGCCGCTTGATCGCAACGGGTGCGATGATCTTCGAAGCGTGGTTGCGGTTGTGATGGATCGTGTTGGTCGCGGAAACCGCATCCTGCGGGAACTCGATCGTGGCCGGTTTTTCGGTTTGCGGATTGGGTTCGTAGAGTGGTGATCCAGTGCTGGCGACGGTCACACGGATGCGGTGGCCTTTGTTGAAGATCTGGCTGATCCAGCCGACGTCGAAAGCCACTTTGACGACTTCACCGGGCTGCATCATGACTTCGTGATCGAAGCCGTCCCGGTAGCGAACGCGCTGAGGATAATCGACGATCAGAATTGAACGACCGTCGGGATAGACGTCGCTGATTCGAACGATGACATCGGTGTCAGGAGCTGTGGATGACAGATACAGTTCGGCTTGAATTCGCCCGGTCCATTCGACGGGTGTATCCAACATCTCAGTCGTAAATGTACGGACCTCCGATTGCTGCTCGAACGCCCGAGCGTCCGTCGCCCCAGGGAAACCTGTTCCCGGAATTTGCATCGGATGCAGTGGGTCGCTGACGTAGCTGGTTGAGCCCGTTTCATGTATCGGAGTCGTTGACGTGAGTTGTGCATCGGCAGCGAGAAACATGGAAGTTATGCTGGCCACCGGAGGAAAATCGTCGGCTGTTCTCCAGACGTTTCCCGGAGCATCCGCCTCACTGACAGCACCCATGACGTAATAGCGCACAGCGGGTTCTTTTTCAACGCCCGTGTCTTTGCCCTTCAGCCAGTAGTCGAACCAGCGAATCATGTGTTCGAGTTCCGGCCATGTCGCATCGGCCGGGTAAACGAGATCGCCCACCTTGCTGCCTTTGTTGAGTCGACCGTGAAGCCAAGGGCCAATGACCAGTTGCTGTTTCCCGCGAGAGTTCGGTCCGCCGCGCAGTTGTCGGCCCTCAAAGCTGGCGATAGAGCCTTGATTCATAAAGTCATACCAGCTGCCGATTGTGAAACATGGCACATTCATCTTGTCAAAGTGCAGCGAACAATCTTCATCCCGCCAGTATTCGTCGTAGTGTGGATGCTTCATCCATTCCTCTAATAGCCGATCGTTATCGGCAGGAACGCGACAGTTCCCCGCCAGTGACTTGAATCGCGCCGGCCGATTTGTCCCGCCAATGCGGTAACCTTCATGGAACAGGCTCAGCCCCGTATCGACCATATACTGCGCAGTCAGATGCGGCGGCTGCGTGATTGCCAGAAAATTCTGTGCGTAACCGGCCTGTGAACTGCCAAACGTCCCGACCTTTCCCGTGCTCCACAACTGAGTCCCCAACCATTCGCAGGCGTCGTATCCATCCTGCAACTCGCCCCAGCCGAGGGCGCGGTAGCCAACCCAAGTGCCTTCAGATTTGTGGGTGCCTCGATAATTAACCATCGCGACAACATAACCTGCTTCTGCGAGGCTCGCGGCGGCCTTCCGGGTTCCCACGCCGCTAATGTCGGCGTAGCGTTGTTCAAACAAGACTGGCCACGGCCCAGCGCCTTGCGGGAAATAGACGTTCGCTGAAAGATGCTTCCCGTCCCGCATCGGGATCAGCTGATGCTTTTCGGTGACTGTTCCGAGATCGACGTCCTGAAAGGCGACCGCCATTTGATGCTGGCAGAGACCGCCGAGAATGATGCTGAGAAGCATAGATCGCATATCATTTTCCTTCAAAACAAAAAGTCACACCACAGGAGTCAGTCCGCCTCTTTGCCCAATCAAAGATGCCTGACCTTGATACCTCGCCATGCTTCGATCGCGCCGCGGACGAGTTGTCCCATTTTGGGTGGTGACGCTTCGAAGTGGACGGGGAAATTCTGTTCGGTGAGCGTTTCAGAACAGGTTGGGCCAATGGATGCGATCAGAGTTCGATTCTCCACCGCCACCCGGATTTCTGCCAGCTTACCGCACTGCTCAGCGACAACCAGCATGTTGCTCACCTGATTCGCGCTGGTGAAGAGCAGAATATCCACGCAGCCTGCGGCGGTTTCACGGAGGGCGGTTTCCAGCGGAGTGGTGTCTACCGGCAACGCCCAGCGGTAAACCGGGACCCGCGTCACGATCGCCCCGCGCGTCTGTAATTCCGCGTACAGGCGTGCGTTTGGCAGTCCGTATTCCTGCACCGCGACGGCCTGACCATTGATGGTCACTCCGGATTCATCGATGGCGGAAACCAGTTCGCGCCAGGTGTTTGGTTCCGGCGCGCGGACCGCATACTTCAGCCCCACTTTACTCAGTACGGCCGCTGGCTTCGGGCCACGAATGATGAGCGACGATTGCCTGAATGCTTCGATGAGCTGGTCGTAGAGGCCCTGTGATCGAGCGACTTCGAACAGGGCTTCCGTCCCACCCCCGGTGAGTAGAATCACGACCGGAAATTTTCCGGAAATCGCATCATGGACAAATTGAATTGCGACGGGGTTGTCCTCGATCGGGATTTCCCGCATCGACGGTGCGGACAGCGGTTGTCCACCGTGGCGAACAATCAGAGAACACATCTCGTCCGCACGACGGCTTTCGAAGGAACAGACAAGCGGACTGGAAGTATCAAACATGGTTCGTGAAATCTCTGGGTATGCAGTTCATGTCCGTCGGGTAACTCTGGCGAGCGGAGCGGCATCAGCCCTCCGCTACAAGAAAGTCCTGCGGCTACGAACGCCCCGGACGTTTAGCGTCTGCCTTGGCTGCTCGCGTTGTCTTCTTTGCAGACATGGTTAAGGCTTTCTCGGCACTCTTTTTTGATGCAGTTTTTGCTTTTTCAAGTCCGGCTTTCGGCACAGATGACTTCACAGGCTCAGCCGCCGCGGCAGCCTTTTTCTCTGAGGCCGTTTTTCCGGCAGCACGCGCCTTGATGCCCCTGCCGATTGCTTTTAGAACTTCCGTTGGCACCTTTGCCTTCGCTGCCTTCACACCCGTCTTTTGAGTTTTCGCTTTTGCCGCATTCGCCATCACGGAAACAGCCGCCGTCCCCGCCACGGCTTTCGTCAAAGAACGTTTCTTCGTCGTCGGCTTTGACGGCTGTCCCACGCTGGTCTCAAGTTCAATCCCAAAGATCGCTCCCAGATCCTGTGAATCCAGTCCGCCGCCGCCACGGCTGAGTTCATGATCCAGATTACCGGCCGCAATCGCCTGAGAAATCAGCTCCTGATGATCCACACCGCGCAGCAGAAACAACAGTTCCGGCTGGTTGTCGAGTCGTGCGCCAACACCGTACATCACTGCCGCAAGATGCTTGCAGCACGAAGCCGAATCCGGGCAACTGCACGACATCCGGATTTCGCGTGGGGACGGAAAAAGTCCCGTCTTTTGATCGGTCAACTGTTTCATGACTCCGTCTGACAATTTCCCGGACAGCAAATCCAGCAGCGAATCAATGGATTCACTGCATTCCGATCGAATGGCCTTCCAGCGATGTTTGTCGAGCTCTGTGATTTCAATTTTGACCGTATACGGATTTGATCCGGCGACGATGGCTTCAATTCTTCTCGGCTTTATAATCAGATCCACCACGGAACCGTTGCGCACATAGGCCGCCCCGCGGGGGAGGCGATTGGAATAGTCTTGATACGCGGTCAGGTTATCGCACCAAGCCTTGCCCCAGAAGGTCTTCGCAATCGCACGGCCTTGGATCGAAACTGGTTCTCGTTCACGCTTCTGCTTCTTTGCAAGCTGCGCTGCGTGACGAACGGCCTTGTTGAGTTTATCCCCGACGGACACATAAGGTGCCCATTGCTGTCGCCATCTCACGCAGAAGCCTTTTTAAAAGGTGTGTTGTAGAGGATCCATCTTAAACAGCATTGTGGATCAAACACACAGCATCGTCAATTCTATAATCGTGAGACGAGTCCGAGGGGTGCTGAACACCGTCGCCTGCTTTCCTCAATCCTGCTCCTTAACACGAAAACTCTCGACATCGAGGCGACCGTCTGGCGACACATGTACGGTGACGCAGCCGTCGGTACTGGTATGCCTGACGAAAGCAGATCCAAAGACCGTGGCAAGGTAATTTCGGCTACGATCGTCACGCGCGCTCACGATCACATGGGTCGGCTGAAAAGTCGTATCCAACGCCGGGATGTTAGAATTTGGACTGCCATGGTGCGGACTCATCAGAACATCGCATGGCGGCAGACGCGGAAGTAACTGCCGTTGGCCAAGTCCTTCAAGGTCGCCCGGAAGACAGATACGGCGACCGCGATATTCCAGAATAGCCGTCACACTCGCTTCATTGTTCGACAGCCCTAAAGGTGGTTGCGTGTCGGCCTGCAGCAACGAAATGTGCAAATCATCACCCGGAAGTGAATCACCGCTGCTCAAGATCGTAACGGGGACGCCCAGAGTGGAGATTGCATCCAGCACTTTTTGCACGGGTGGTGATTTTGTCCGGATAAATTCATTCGTCAGAAAAACGTGGCCGACGGGCATGCGTTCCAGCAGACCAGCGACGGCGTTGTAATGATCCAGATCGGGATGCGAGACCACGATCGCATCGATCATGCGATAACCGCGATTCCAGAGAAACCGGCAGACGGTATCCGCCGTCCGTTCACCGCGATGCATCGCACCTGCGTCAAACAGCAGCACGCGATTGTCCGGAGTCTGGACGACGACTGCGTTCCCATGTCCTACCGCCAAGACACTGCACGTGAGACCCTCATGCTCGGGCAATTGACAAATCGTGCGAAACACAAGGATCACGTAAATCAGCAGACCGAGGCGAAAACACCGGCGCGCGACCAAATGCCGAGCCATCACAGATAACACGAGCAATCCGTAGTAGACTGGACTAAACCATGTGGGCAGATCCGGAATCATCACGAAGCCAAATTGAACATCTGCCGACAGCGACACGCCCAGTTGCAAGGCCGACAACATCCAATCGAACGGCGCCGCTATGATCGCAGCAACAGGCGGCACAAGCAGTCCGACAAAGATCGCCACGTAGCCGCAGATGAGCGTCACGGTGGTGAGCGGAATGAGCAGAATGTTGACGATCATTCCCACCAGTGACACAACATGAAACTGAGTCGCTACGAGCGGTGCGGACAGGATTGTGACCGCCAGCATCCGACGATAATCCAGTAACAGCCATTCCCACAACTGTCGCCGCTTTTCCACCATCACTTCGTGCCATGTGACAACATCGGGCGGAGCCGCACGATCATCCGGCGGCGGATTGTGTTCCGCCACCCAACCCAATCCGCCAACGGCCAAAAACGAGAGCCAAGCTCCGACATCAAACGCTATCGACGGATCTAGCACGGTCAACAGCATGCCCGTCGCGCCCATCAGAGATCCCATGCGGATGTCGCGATACAGGGTCTGACCAAAAATATAGAGTAGGATAAAACACGTCGCGCGCAAGACGGATGGGCGGAGGTCGGTGAGCAGCGTATAGATGACACAAACCAGACCAGCGAGAAGCAGCGCACGAATTCGTGGCACCAGCAGCAGGTTCTGCATGCGGACGAGAAAGACGAACAAAATTGCCACATGCATGCCGGAAATTGCGAGCAAATGCATCGTGCCGCTGGAGATGAAATCACGCTCCACATCCGGCGTCATATGTCCACGATTTCCCAACAACAACGCTTCCGCTGTGGCACGGTTCTTGGCGGTGAGGTGATCGCGGAGCAGAAGTACCGTTTGCTGACGAAACTCATTGAGCCACCGCTTTGGATTCCAGACACGCGCCGGCTGAATCACGAGTGCCGCTGCCGGATGCCTTGCAAACGCCATAGCCGACATGCCTTGCCGCTGCATGTGCCGCGCAAAATCGAACTCACCAGGATTCTTCATCGCTTCCGGAAGATCGATTTGACCTGTGAGCTGAATTCGATCGCCCCATGATAATTGCTCGGTCGCATCGCCGTTGATCAGAACGCGGAGCAGTCCTCGCGCGCGGATCGTTTCTGCACCACACAGCAGAGCACGTGTCTGCAGCAACAGCAGCGTACGTGGCGCATCCGCATAACCGGGCATACTGGCTGAATCCGCTGGCAGATCCAACGCCGGAATGTTTGCGACATCGCCAATGATGCGGATCGCAGGATCGTCGCGGAATTCTGCTGAAGCTGCTAGCGTGGCGATGTCTTGCCCTTCATCGACGCGACTGCGAACAGTCCACAATACGACACCGATCGCAATCATCGCGATGAGTAGCGCGGACA
>QWQG01000079.1 GCA_003670925.1 Planctomycetota bacterium
CACGCTCTACATTATGTAATGTTTTGTAACGCTTTGCAACAAATTGTGTACCGGATTCTGGACCCGAGTCGCAGTGCAAACAGGTCCGCATCCAGTGCATCGAATGGCTTGGCCAATTTTGGAAAGTCCACTGCATCCGCCAAGGATTCGCTGAAACGATCCCCCAGTCGATGAAACAACGGAGCAAACTGCTTCGGTGTCAAACCTCGCTGCTTGCGTGAAGCCAGTGCGAAGTGCAGTAAGACCATCCGATCGTTGGATGACACGTATCAGAACGAAGGGCTGCCAGCGCGTTCGCCACTGCGCCCCACCCGGAGAACTGCGCCACCTTGCACACACCACCACACTGCAGTTCACTGAGAAAATCATCGCTTCGCAGGTGATTCCCCGAAAACCCAAAACGAGCGATCAAACACGCAAAAACACAGGTCGGCAGACCGAAATTTCCCAATCCGAAAAGTAATTTCCGGCCGACCCTTTACAGAGATACGGGAACTTAATGGAGACGTGGTACAGTCACTTGCTCGAACCGTACAGTCGGATTCCAGACTGCGGGATGACTTGGGACATGTTTGGCGGTGGTGTGATTACTGCCAGAAGCCAACATCCAAACGGTGTCAATGTGTTGTTGATGGACGGGTCGGTGCGATTTTTCGGTGATTCGGTCACAGCCAACATCTGGCAATCGATCGGAACAAGGGCAGGCCGGGAAGGCGGACTGTAATGACTCGACTTCGCACCGCTTCATTGAGCTTCATTCTAAGCGTTTTCATCATGCTCGGGGATGGATGCAATAGAGCCGAGAACGAATTGCAGAGCGGTCTGATTGCCGAGCCCTCGCATTTCTACCTTCCGCCCGACAAAGAAATGACCACGCCAGTTTTTTCTCGTGAATCGAAGCCGTGAGGTCATTCACATCCTAGTGCCTAAATTCCGAGCAGGTAGCTCAGGTTCGTCGGTGAAGGCGGCCCGAAGCGGGGTTCAAAGGAGACGCCCAGACCGACATTGTCTTTGCTGACGTCGTAGCCGAAACCGAAGTGCAGAATCCAGTCCAGACCAACGCGTGACACCGTGAGTGACGTACCCCGCATTTGGCTTTCGGCGACATCATATGCATAAGACGCAGTGGAGATCCATTTTGGACTCATCTGATAGCTGTAGCTGGCGATTAGCGTTTGACTGTCCAGATAATCTGTCGCCGTCACTTGGCGGAATCCCAAGTAGATACTGCCGCGGAGGCTGCGTTGGCTGAGAAGACCGACGCTCCAGAGGTTCTGGGCCGGACTGAACAGGTCCCAGTTTGCGTTGGCGAGCACGGTAGTGCGGTCACTGAGATTCCAGCTATAGCGATTGTAGAGCAGCCCAAAGTCCTTGCCGAAATTGTCCCGTTTAGCGTCGGGAAAAAATGTGGCTCCGTATTCCCATGTCATCCAGTCGCGAATCCGCGGGGCGTTCGCAGGGCCGACCTTCGTCTGCAACCGATCACGGAAGCTGAAACGTAAAGCCTGAAAGTCGTCCGCGACTTCATGGTACGGAGCGCTCGTCCACAGTCCTGCACCATTTCTCAAGGCATAGTTGCGCGTGTTGAATTCCGTGGGAGGCACGCCGCCATAAATCTGCAGCGGATAACGTGCCCGGAAGCGTTCTTGAGCATTATCGTCGAGTTCGTTGTACTGCGCGATGTCGTTAAGGCCGCGCGAGGACTGCGTGAATGCATACTCGAGCAGCGTATCGTGTTTGTGCGCCAGTCCGTTGAGATTTAGGATCTCGTTCCGAACGAATGGAAACACCCGCGCTGCCGTCATTCTTGCACGGACGCCCGTATTCATCAAATAACGATCAACGCTCGCATTTGTAAACCCCTGCTGCCAATAAGCTGCTTCACCCATCACAAATGGTTCAAGATTAATGGGGCCCATCATGAAGGGCGCAGCCAGTTCGTGCCGCGTCATGGCGACAACTCCGGATGCATCCGTGTTGTACGGCATCCCCAGTGGCGTGTATGGGTCATTGGGGTCCGTCGGCGGCGGTAATTGTTGGGTATTGGCATAGCCCGCACTGGAATGACTGCTCCAGTACAGCAGACCGTTGAACAACGGCTTTGAGAAACTGTATAGGTCAGCCCGCGGAAGCCAGTCCGTGGTTGCTTCAAAGCCGAGAAGGTCCGCACGTCCCATCACCATCCCTGAATAAGCACCCTGATCTTGGCGAAACCCAAGAAGCGTCTCAACGTCTTTTTCCGTGTCGAAACGCGACTCGTGATATTCTTCTAGGTAGTTGCGATCCGATATGTAGCCAATTTCGCCAAAAACCAACGCGTCGCCAGGCAGATTCTGGCGATGTCGAAATATGGCTTCGCCGCGATTTTGGCTAGGAGGGATGAGGGTGCGACGACCCAGTCCGAGATTGTCAAGGCCGCTGTCGTACTGATAGTAGCCAATCCCATTGCCCTTGTAGGAACCAAGGTCGTTGTTGCCGCTGTAGTCAATTGCCGTGCCCACACCAGGCCCGCGTTTCGACATGTAGTCGGCCAACAGATCCCATTCCATCCCCGGGATCTTTTTGCCGCCAAGCAGACGATTCATGTCCCAGACCGTCTTGACCTGCACACCGAAAATACTGTCGTTCATGACAACCGCGCTCCGAATCGGAATGCCGGGATCTTCCGCCGGCCCGCTAATCTTTGGCAGATAAAGCACGGGCACATTGCCGACGACGAACTTATTGTTTTGACTGGTGACCCACGTGGATTGCTTCATGACAGGCTGACCTGTAAAGGGATCAGTTCCCGCGAAAAGTCCCGGCCCCGGTGCCACGAAAATATCACGCGCTTCAATCCGATAACCAGGTTCGCCATAGGGACTGGTGGTCGCCCATGCGTGCTGAGCATGGAAACGGTCCTGACTCAGCATCCTCATGCGCTTCGCACGGACCCGAAAATCACCCTGCGTCATCGGCAGGAAAGCTCGGAGCTCTGCGTTCAGCATCAGGGCACGATTGGAATTCGCGTCGAAGAAGGCGTGAGTCGCATGGATCACGTTGTCCTTCTGCCGGATCACGATGTTGCCTTCCATGTAGATCTGGAGTTTCGACTGCCCAGGCTGGACGACCTGACTGCCTGCTTCTAACGCCGGGCCCTCACCAGCCTGCGTCCACACGACCACCCGATCTGCTGACAAATCAATCACTCCCGGTGAAACGGGTTCATCGCCAAATGCGACATCGACGCCTTCGACCAGCACATTGACGCCGCCCGTGATCACGTTCACCTGCTCCACAGGCACCGTGTCGCTGGATTCAAAGGATTCAAATCGAAGTGGATCGCTCGATCGCGGACGTACCTGCACCCGTCGTGTGGAACCACCGCCTGTCGACTGAGTCGCCGGCAACGGTACCGTGAAAGAATCCTGAGGCAGTTGGAGACTCACGGTTGCAGCATCACCCGCGTCACTAGGATACAGGCGGTCGACAGCCTTACGAAGCAGCGGATTGTCCTTACTGCCAGCCGCTGACTGTCCGACCTGAAAGTCCGGAGCAGCAAGTGATTCGAGACGGAGAGCTTTGAATGCCTGATCGCGATGGCCGTCCCGCGAATTGATGGCAACGTTCTCTCCATACACGCCAACTGCAAACCCCGCTGCCGTATGCGACACGAACACCGCCAACTTGCCTCCCGATATCGCAAAATTCCCCTGTTCCAATACCGCATGACCAACGATCAAATGCACTTCACCGTCGTCCGATGTAAATGTTTCCTCAAAGTCGCCGCTGATCGAGATCGCGTGCTGGATATCCTCCGTGGCAAGCTCCACTGAAGAAGCCTCGGTTTCTGCATTCTGCCCACGCGCATCGCGACCGCTTGCGAACAACAGCGTTGTCGCAATAGTTATGGCGATGACAGACAGAACGGAACGATGAATCATTCAGTCGCCGTTAGGGTCGCATTCAAGACGGTGGGCTCAGGAAGGCTGACGGAAAGGACCGTAACTCCGAATGAACAGATCCGGAATTTCGGCATGAGATGAGTAGAAAGGATGGTTCAGGCAGGTGTCTGATGTGCAATGACAGGAAAAATCAGAGAGACGTGAGATCGCGAATCGAAGAAATGGAAATGAGTTTGCCAACAATCTCCGAACCGCGTCGCCAATATGGCGCAGCCGTCACGAGATCTTGCACTGGAGCGAACTATACGGCGGGGTGCGAAAATGGGTCAAGATCGCCCAGTCCTGCCATTCAGATTGTAAGTCCATAGATAGTAGGCACTTACGTATGTTGCTGTTCGTCGGCAACTGTAATTCGGCCAGCAAATTTCCGAAGAACGACCGTCAAATACAAAGTAGTGGGCAAATGCAGGGTCGGAAAATCGCACAAGAAACCTGCCCATGGCAGTCACGGAATGCGACAAATTTGGCCTCCGACGCCCGGCGTTGACTACCCGTCGGCAGAGCGGTGAGGGGGATCTTTTACCCTTCGCTCCGTTGTCATTATTTTTTTGCGAGGATCATTCGGCCGCGGTAAAAGGAAAAATGCCCGCGTGGAGGGGCCCCCGCTAAATTCGATGCGCTAGGAGGAGTCGCACGCTGTGGATCACCACCACGCCCACCACGATCGTTCCGCCCCAGAGCAGCATTCTGGCAACGACGGGTTTCTGCCTCCCGACGAATTCTGCAATCACCACGACGATCAGCGTCATTACCAATTTGTAGCCCACCATGCCGCGAAAGCCCCAATGGCTAATAAACCACTGAGCCAGTGGATTGCTCTCCACAAACGTGCCCTGGGTCATGCCGCTGTTGCTGTAGTGGAGGACCAGAAACGTCAATGCGACGTCAAGCGCACTGGCCAGCACAAACCAACTCACTTCCGTTTCAAACAACATCCAGCGACGTGCCATCTTACGACGTGCCATCTTGAGGTCGCTCCCTGTCCATTTTTGCTTCGTTCCCGCTATGGCCGAGCATCATGTTATCCAGACACACAAAGGCCGTGGACTGCTCTTTAAATAGTCGAATTGCATCCGCCACGTCCACGACTGCAATCACGCGAGAACCCTCAGCCTCCAGAACTTCTACCAGTCCTTCAGGACTGAAACAGTCATCTTCTGCGACACACACTTTCATGTTTCAGGCCATCTGAAGTCGCAACTGACACACTGGGTTCTCGATAGGTCGCAGAAACGATTATGGCACAGCACGTGAGTTTAAATGGTTGCAGCAGATCCGGCTATCGACTTCATTTCTCGCCGCATATTTTTTACGGTGCGATGTCTCATGCCTCGCACGGATCACACGGAAGTCGCCCCGACCCTAACATTCCGTCCGAGAGCTTCAGGTGAAGTCAAATGTTTTGCCCAACACCCCCTTGACTCATTCTCGCAGCATTGTATTACTGCATTAATACAAGCTTCCGCGAAGGAGGATCAGATTATGCAGATTCATATCACGACTCACGACAAGGTTCCGATCTACCTGCAGGTCGTCAATCAGATCAAGTACCTGGTTGCGGCCAGACGGCTGGTGGCGGGCGAAGAGCTGCCGCCAATCCGTGTGCTGGCTGAAAAGCTGGTCGTGAATCCCAACACCATCGCCCGCGCGTACCGGGAGCTGGAACTGGCGGGAATTGTCGAGAAACGACGAACCGCAGGGACATTTGTCACGCACCAGGGATCGCCCCTAGCTCGACGCGAACGGATGAAAATACTGACAGAGCGAATCGACCAGTTGCTGGCCGAAGCACTCCAGATGGACGTCGATCTGGATGATGTGATCAAACTAGTACACCAGCGATCGACCGTCATGAATACCTCTCGTCTTAAGGAGCTTTCCGATGTCTGATCCTTTTCCTTTCGCAGCCCGGCCGATTATCGAAGTGCAACGGCTGACACGACAGTTCGACAGCAAAATTGCCCTCAACGATCTGTCACTGATCGTTCCGCGCGGCGGCGTGTTCGGCTTGATCGGCGGCAACGGTGCCGGCAAGACAACCCTGATCCGGCATATTCTCGGCATGCTCAAGGCTCAATCCGGCTCGCTCAGAGTCTTCGGACTTGATCCAGTCGAAAATCCGGTAGGTGTCCTAGGACGAATCGGGTATCTGTCCGAAGATCGCGACCTGCCGAACTGGATGCGAGTCCACGAACTGATTCGGTATACACAGGCGTTTTACCCGAACTGGGACCCCAAATACGCAGAAGAATTACGTGAAGCGTTTGATCTCGACCCGAAGGCGAAAGTGAAGGCTCTCTCACGCGGTCAACGAGCGCGTGCCGGATTATTAGTCGCGCTCGCGCATCGCCCGGAGTTGCTGGTCTTGGACGAGCCGTCATCCGGTCTGGACCCGGTTGTCCGCCGCGACATTCTGGGAGCCATTATCCGGACGATCGCGGACGAAGGTCGGACGGTATTCTTTTCGTCGCATCTGCTGGACGAAGTAGAACGCGTGGCGGATCGCGTCGCCATTATTCATGAGGGGCGCATCATGCTGACGGCGAGCATGGATGAAATCAAGGAATCGCATCGCCGCATGACTTTGCGATTCGGGAAAGCCATGTCTCAGCCTCCTGCACTCGTGGGAACACTGGCCTGTGAAGGTGGCGGGGCTGAGTGGACGTATGTCTGCAATGGCGAATCGGAGCAGCTTCGGCGAGCGGCAGAAGCGATTGGTGCGACGGTCGTGGATGATTCCGCACTGTCGCTGGATGAAATCTTCGTGTCACGAATTCAATAATCAGGAGAATCCACATGCGATCGATTCCTCAGGCTCTCATGTGGGAGATGTTTTCGCACGGTCGCTGGCATATCCTCGGATTCTTCGTCCTCGGAAATCTATTGCCGTTGTTCGTGTATGGCGCGCTCAGTCCTCTTGATATGGACCCGCATGACAGCGCGCTCCTGACCATGCATCTCTGCTTTCTGCCCATCACTCTGTTTCAGTTTGCCTTCGGCATCGTGGCGGCTCAGGGTTCGCTGTCACGACTGTACACAACTCCGATTTCAACGGCTTCGCTGGTAGCATGGCACATGTTTCCGGGGGGCTTTCTGCTGGCGATCGAAGTCGCGGTGGCAGCGTGGGCATACAACATCCTGTTTCATGTGGGATGGCCGATCTGGGGACCGGCATTGTTTGCCGCCGCTGCGTGGGCAACCGGGCAGTTGTTGGTGTCGGTGTCGCAGCGAACTTTTTCGAGCTTCTGCCTTGCCGGTACGCCTTGCGTCCTGATTTTTATGTGGCTGCGTTCACGATATGGTGGATGGTTCTCAAATGCAACGCACTACTGGTCTGAAGTGACAGCGGTTGAAATTGCGACGCTGGTCGGCGTCGTCGGCCTCGCGTACATCGTGACAGTGAGGGCAGTTAGGCGTGATCGATGTGGCGAACCCATGCCATCGCTGGGAGGCTGGAAATGGCTGCTGCGGACATGGGATGCCATGACCACAACTTCCGGGATCGGAGTTCAACCGTTCCGATCTGCCGCCACGGCTCAGTTTTGGTACGACTGGACGCTGAAGGGGTTGGCGTTACCGCTCTTGGTGATCCTGATCTACGTCGTCGTGGTCAGCGTGTGGCTGATTCGAATCGCATACGGAGTCAACGAAGGTCCTCTTCTGGCAGAGTTTTATGCGGGAATTCTCGCAGGCAGCGGATTCCTGACTTTGATGGCGGGAGTCACCGGAATGATGACGGTTATATCCTCCAATGAGTATACGACCAGAAACCGTGGTGAAACAATTCGCGATCTGGCTGCAGGCATCAACCAGGCAGGAATGGGGAACTTTCAATCCACTTTGCCTTTCACGAATTCTGATTTTTCACAGGCGATTCTGCAAACAGCGTTCAGGAGTATCCTGATTGCCTGGAGCTTGTGGGCTGCAGGCTTCTTCGGATGCCTGCTGATCTCGCAACTCATGCCCCACGTTCCGATGCCCGCTTTTCCACCGGAGTTGCAAGCGTGGTATCTCCCGCTGACACTGCTCGGACCATGGATCGCCATGACCAACCTGTCGCTGATCGGGCTGTCAGGCCGCGGGATTCGAATGGTGTTTCTCGGCGTGACGGGCCTGGTTTCCTACGGCATCGGCATGATTCTTATCAAGGAAGTTTTTTCAGCCGAGGTTCAAAACCAGGTGTTTGCGATCAGTCTGTTCCTCGGATCGATCACGATTGTCGGCGGAACTCTGTGGGCGTTTATGAAAGCTCAGCGACGCGAATTTCTGACTCACAAAGCACAGTACGCATCGGGAATCCTTTGGATCGCAATTGTAATCCTCGGGATCGCCATTCGACCGAAAGACTTGCCGGTCGTGGCGTACCCGATGATGCTGGCATTTTCTGCGCTGGTCATCCTCCCCCTAGCCGCAACGCCGCTTGCGATTGCATGGAATCGGCATCGGTGAATTCACTCGGAGCAAAATGATGAACAGACTCCGTGCGGCCAGTACTGAATTCGGCGAGCGGAGCGGCGTGAGCCCTCCGGCACTCACTTTGTAACCCGAAGCGTCAGCGAGGGGCTGAGGCTGTTTATTTTCAGCGAGAATTCCCGCGCTGACGCTTCGGGTTGTTGAGTCCGAACTCAAAGTGAGTGGCATTGGGCGTGAGCCCTCCGGCACCTCGTTTCTGTACCGGCAAGCTGACGCATGCCGCTCGCCAATTTATCGGTGAAATTCGCGAAATCCGTGGTTAGAGAAAAGAGGAACTTTCGTCAGGTTTCCGTTCGCGTCGCCGATCAGTGCTTTGAATTCTGTTGGATGAACCGCCACGGTTGTGATCCACGTATCAACGTTCGCGGCGTATTCGGTTGTCTGAAGCGTGTCGGCCTGAACGACGCGGAGCATTCCGTCGTGGCATCCGACGACCAGGGCTGTGCCATCGGGATACCATGCAAGCGCAGTCACAGGAGATGACAAACGCTGGAATCGTACGAGACGTCCGATGATCGGTTGCCAGAGTCGCACTGTCTTGTCTTCACTCCCTGTTGCGACCATCGGCATCGCATTGCCGAGGTTGGGCTGCATGACAAGGCTGGTGATCGATTGAGTGTGATTCGTGAGCGATCGCACGACGGTGCCTCGGTCACAGTCCCAGACGCGAAGGGATTGGTCTAACCCACAGCTCAACAGTGTTGTTTCGTCACGAAGAAACGTCACACCAGTCACGGGACGAGAATGCCCCTTCAATACCGTCTTGGCGGTGCCAGCGTCGGCAGTCATTAACGCCACAGAATGATCGTGGCAGGCTACAGCCAGAGTCGTCCCGGACTGACTGAAACTGCCAGCATAGGCCACGTCATCAGAAAATGATTGTGACCAGATCAGGTCTCGACCAGGCCATGAATACATGCCGACCCATGCCGATTCGCCAGGGTTGCCGCCGACAACAGCAATTCGGGTCTCATCTGTTGACAGCACAACGTCGTGAACGTGGCGGCAGGCAACAGTCAGGGTGTGCTTGACGGCCAGGTCAGTCCAGTCCCGAATGCGAACGCCGGATTGCGATCCATCAATGACCGTTCGACCGTCCGATGTGATTACCATACATGTGATTGACGGCTGCGCGATCGGAAGTTCAACAGCCACCGATGCACGAACGGTGAGCATCGCAACCGCAAAAGCAAATGCCACCATCCAGCGGTACATCGCTATCGTCCGATTGCAGTCACGCTTCATGTCAGCAGTTCCTGAATCACTTGAGCATCGTTGGCTGCAAGGCGAATGGGGCGACCATTATCCGTCTGCAATTCGCTCGTAGG
>QWQG01000176.1 GCA_003670925.1 Planctomycetota bacterium
AGCGGGGGGCGCCTAAAGTCGCTGTGCTAACCGTAAGGAGGCAGGTGCCTAGGGCGAACTTCGTGATTGGGACTAAGTCGTAACAAGGTAGCCGTAGGGGAACCTGCGGCTGGATCACCTCCTTTCTAAGGATATCCATTGACGAATCTGATTCGTTGATAAACTATTGAAACGATTTATTGGCTATTGCTCCATTCACAAACTCAATCTGTTTATATCGAAAGCGGTCGCTGAGCAATCAGTGACCGCTTTCTTTTTTGCGCGCGCCGCGGGTGCGGGTGCGGTTAAAGTTTCGACGCTTTTTGGTATGGCGTTGGGGGGTAAGCAAGCTTATTGGTGTCATACGAAGGTCGCCGGGTTTCAGGATTCGCAGGTGCGGCGAATTGCTGTCGAAATTCGGACGAGAGCGACCGCGGTCAAACATCTGGCGGAGATCCGCTGAGAGTTGGATTCGTTGACGCTTCGGTTGCGCGGACGTCGCGGTAGAAGACCTGAAGCTGTGCCTCTGGTTAGGTGCGGTCAGGGCTGAGTGTCTCGCGGGTTGGTACGGCGCGGGGACATCGCGATGTGTTGTGACGACGCTGTGATTAGGCTCACGTTCCAACTTGTTCGTCGGCCCGAATGATCAACTGGTATGCCTGAGAGCCTGATTCCGTATGGCGGAGATCTGCAACGAATCCGGGACGCTGCAGTAAGCGTGCGAGCCGGGCGAGAATTTGCAGATGGGTGGCTGCGTCCCTTGCAAGCACTAAGAAGAATAAATCGGTAAGTTGCCGTCCGGGAGCTCCAAATGGGATGCCGGATAATGTTTTTCCAAATGCGATGAGGGACTGGCCCACAGCATCGGGCAGAGGATTTCTGGGGTGCGGGATGGCGATGCCATTTTCGAAACCCGTTGACATCACATCTTCGCGTTCCTTGACTGCTTTTAGGATCGACGCGGGGTCCCAGACTTGCCATGTGCGACCTGCGACCTCGATGAGTGCTTGGAGAACGGCAGGGCGTGTTCCGGCGTCGAGCGGAACTTCGCAGGTTTCTGGATGCAAGAGGCCAGCGATGGGGCTGTGCAATTTCTGAGCGCCGGATTGTTGAGACTGTTCTAGTTGGGCCAATGCCAAGTCGTCGAGACCCCGGAGGTCTTGTTCCAGCCAGTGTGTGATCTCAATTTCGTTGAATCGCCACTCACCGGCAACTCGTCTCCCTGGAATGATGCCGCGATTGACGAGTTTTTCAACTTGCCGACGATCTCGACCAATTTGTAGTGCAAGTTCGTCCAGAGTATAAAAATCGCGGGACATAAATGGCTGCAACCTTTAGAAACTGGAATTGAGAAACGAGGGTCCTAACGGCTCCGCAAAAACTTGCTACGGCCTTGTCACGTCTTAAAAAGCAGGTTGGACATTCTTGTCCGACTGCGTGTAGACGGGCAAGAATGCCCATCGTACCCCAATATCAAGCCTTGACGGAGCACTAGGGCTTGGATAACTCTCCCGGAATCGTCAATCATGTTGACGACCGACATCGGCAAATAGAAGCTTGTTGGAATGAGCGTCAGTATCAGGGTCTTTTGGGGTACGGCAAACTGCTGAACCCGCATCGGGAAAGCGATTCCCAGAAGCAGTTTTGGTAAGGGGACAGTGCGATACCAAAGCCCTGAGGTGTGCAAGCGGCCTTTTCGTCGCGGCCTCGTGGTTCAAATTTGGCCGGCTGGCGTATTCTTAGCAAGGTCGGCGATCATGTCGCGGGTGGCGGCGGCGATGGCCTCCTGCCAGTGGGTTTCGCCGAATTGATCTGAATAAGGTTTCCGTTGCCATGCGAAATTAATGCCACGTGAGCTGTTGATGACAGCGCCTAGCCCATCTGAATTGAAGGCACCGGCCGTATCGGATGATGTTCCGCCTTGGGCTCCATAGCCGGGGATCAGCAGAGGAACGGCGGGCATGTCCCGGCGAAGTTTCTGAAGTTGGATTGGCCATGTGGCACCGACAACAGCACCGACACAGCCAAAAACGTGATCAGCAGCGCGGGTGGTTTCACTGAGCCGCTGGACGGTGCTGGCCACGACTTCGAACAGCGGTTGTCCGTCCGACAAGCGGTCCTGAAACTCTGCTGCACCGGGGTTGCTTGTGCGGACAAGCACGTAAAGTCCTGCTCCACGGTTGTGGGCAAGATCGACGAATGGCTGCAGCGAATCAGTGCCTAGGTATGGGTTGATTGTCAGTGCATCGGCTGGCCATGCTGCGGCATTTGGGTCCTCCCCAGCGAGCCAGGCGTCAGCGTATGCTTCTGCTGTGGAGCCGATGTCGCCGCGTTTAGCATCGGCAATTACGATGAGACCTGCCCGACGTGCGTAGTTCATCACGGAATGCAAAGCTTGGAATCCAGGGACTCCCAGCTGTTCAAAAAAGGCAACTTGGGGTTTGATGGCGGGCACAAGCGGAGCCACAATGTCGATCAATTGTTTCGAAAACGCTTCAAATCCCCAAGCATCGCGTGCACAACGATTTGCAGATTTTGATTCTGCAACCGCCCGGATTGCGGCTGGCAACAAGTCCCAGCGTGGATCGATTCCCACCAGTGCAGGCGTTTTTAAAACGCGAATTCGCGTGTTGAGCCGGGTGGAGTAGTTGGGCATGAGGAGAACGTCTCAGTGGTGATTTTGTGAGTTTTGTCGGTTGTATGAAACATTTTGTGAGAGGCTAGGCGGGATGGCTATTCAAATTCATGAATTCCGGGATAAGGTTCCAAATGTAATCTAGCGTTCGTGGGTTACATACTGGCACTTTTGGGACGAATGCCTGAATCTATGAGAATGATGGTAGCAAGCAAGAATTTTCTTTGCTCTGAGGAAGCCGCCACTGCGATTGAATACGCGTTTATGCTCGAGATGATCTTGGTAGCAGTCATGATCGGTGTGACTTCCATGGGTGGTAGAGCAGGTGTGTGGTGGACAAATATCAAGACCGCCCTGCTTGGTAGCTGACCGTGTCCGACACATCGCTGGTTTCCCGCAGTTCGTGTGAAATTTTTACGCTGTCGTGTTTGTTGCCGCGAATTTCGACTTATCCCACTACAATCAAGCCATCGCGGTTTTGATTGGGAGTGTTGGCTTTGGATGAATGTCTCATCGCCCTTGGCGGCAATCTGCAGATTTCAGGACAGGTGTTCAAAGACGCGCTAGCGCAATTGCACTTGCGTGGATGTCGCAGCGTCGAAATGGGTCGCGTGCTGACGACGCGCCCGGTTGGTGCGGAAGCAGGACAGGAGTTTTTGAATGCGGCCGCTGTGCTGCGTACCGATCAAGGTCCCGTCGAGCTCTTGCGGACGCTGCATGAGATTGAGTCGATGTTTCACCGAGTTCGCACGCGTCACTGGGGGCCGCGTACACTGGATCTCGATCTGATCCTATACAGCGACCTGATATCAAACATACCACAACTGGTCGTGCCTCATCCGGCGATGTGGTATCGCCGGTTTGTGCTTGAGCCAGCGATTGACGTCGCGGCAGACATGGTTCACCCCACCCTTCATGAATCTGTGGCAGAGTTACACAGACGCCTGATGGCTCGTCCCCTCCGGCTGGAGATTTGCAGCGGGGGATCAGCGTCGGACGATCGGTTTTTCAATGCGATCATGCCTCAGTTGCGGGATGCGCGGAATAACGAATTGGAGTGGCGTCCGAGAGATTTCGCGTCAGGGATCGCGCAGGATACGTTTGCCCGTATCCTGCTGCGGCAGGGGGAAATTTTAAGCGTGTCGCAGCCTTTGCACGGGAAAAGCAGAGAAATCGAGGTCGGTGGTATGACGGTGGCCGAAGTTCTCGTACAGCTTGAACATTTGAGCATTGCCATGCTTGGCTGATGGACTAGGCCCTCGCCGCCGGAATAAACTTTTGAGTTGCCGACTAGAACAACGCAGGAATGGCTGTGTACTTTGTATGATACTGTTGGTTCTGTACGGTTCTAACCTTCTGGAATTCCAATCGAAACATCTTCATGCAGCCGCGAACGATTCATGTCCCGACACTGCGACGCTATCTGGTGCCGTTTGATCCCAAACGGGTTCCGCATTTGTACACGGACGTATTAATCATAGGTGGTGGGATCGCCGGCATCCGAGCGGCATTGGCCGTGGATCGATCGTTGCGGACGGTTGTGATCACGAAAGATTCTTTACAGCAATCCAACAGCGCGTATGCTCAGGGAGGCATCGCTGGTGTTCTCGATCCGCTCGACGATTTTGCAAACCATGTGGCTGATACGATGGCTGCGGGCAAAGGGTTGTGCCATCAAGATATTGTAGAGTTGGTTATCCGCGAAGCGCCGCAACGCATTCGAGATCTGATGACTTACGGAGCAGAATTCGACAAGGTCGATGGCGAACTGGCACTGACACTCGAAGGCGGTCACAGCCATGCGCGGGTGGCACACGCGCTGGGTGACGCCACAGGTCAGGAAGTGATGCGGGCGATGAATCGTCGTGCCAGTGAGGCAGACCATCTCGATATCTGGCCAAAGACATTCACCATTGATCTTCTGACGCACGAAGGCAATTGTCGTGGCGCTCTGGTGTGGAATCCGAATCATGGGCGGACATTTGTGTGGGCCAAGCAGACCATTCTGTGTACTGGTGGCGCGGGGGCGTTGTATCGCGAAACGACAAATCCTCAGATCGCCACAGCGGACGGTCACGCCGTTGCCCTGCGGGCGGGCTGCAAACTGAGGGACATGGAGTTCATGCAGTTTCATCCCACGGTGCTGTACATCGCAGGCAGTTCACGTTACCTCATTTCGGAAGCCGTCCGTGGCGAAGGCGCACATCTCGTGGACTGCAATGGCCATCGTTTCATGCAGGATTATAATCCTGCCGGTGAACTCGCTCCCCGCGATGTTGTCAGTCAAGCCATCACCCGCCAGATGACGAAAACATCGCATCCTTGCGTCTACCTTGATCTGTCTTCCATTCCGGCCGATCATGTGCGACATCGATTTCCGCACATCGGTCAGGTCTGTGCTGATTTTGGACTGGATTTGGCAACAGATAAGGTTCCCGTTCGGCCCGGCGCCCATTATATGGTTGGGGGAGTCACCACCGATGCCGATGGACGCACCTCATTGCCGGGTTTGTGGGCCGCTGGCGAAGTCACATCAACCGGGCTGCACGGAGCTAATCGGCTGGCGAGCAATAGTTTGTTAGAGGGTGTTGTGTTCGGACTGCGCTGTGGTCAGAATGCATCGCAGGTGGCCTTGAGTCAACCGGACAACTTCACGGCACCACGCTTAGAATCGCCGTCGCTGACATCAAAGATGCGCGTGGACGATCCCTTGGACCTGACGGATATTCGCAATTCACTCCGCAGTCTAATGTGGCGCAATGTGGGGATCAGTCGGAATGAACAGGATCTTGTGACCGCTCGGCAGCAACTCGATTTTTGGGCGAATTATGTTTGTCGTCGAGATCTTGTCGATCCGGCTGGCTGGGAACTTCAGAACATGATGCTGGTGGCACGGTCGATGACGGCCGCAGCATTGGAACGCCGCGAAAGCCGGGGCGTTCACGCTCGATCCGACTACCCCGACACACTGGAATCGCAGCGCAGTCATATCTGCATTCGTGACTGAACTGCCGGCCGTCGAAAGAAAATTTTCAGGGCAGGCAGAAATTGAAAGACTGCCTTCAGGTATGCCGCATTCGTTGGTCTGAGCAAGTGGGCAGAAATTCTTAGCCCGAATTGTTTTGAAATATGCATCGCTCATGTTCCGTTGTTTTCTGTGAAAGTCTCCGTCTTTGGCTGACATCGTCCTTTCCACCTTGAACGCCCGATACAGCCACAGTTCATTTGGTCTGCGATATCTGTTGGCCAACATGGGTGCGTTACGGCCGCAGACGATGCTGCTGGAATTCACGATCAATGACAATCCTGTAGATATGCTGTCCGCCATTCTGGAACAAGCACCTCGGATCGTGGGTTTTGGGATTTACATCTGGAATGTCGAACAGACGACTCGGTTGATCGCCGATCTGAAACGTGTCCGACCGCAAACCATTGTCGTGTTGGGTGGTCCGGAAGTCAGTTACGACACCGATGGCCAGGCCATTCTGGCACTTGCAGATTATTTAATTACAGGGGAAGGCGACCACGCATTTCGAGAATTGTGTGCGCAGTTGCTGGATTTGGCGGCAGCCTCGGGGACCTCGTTGTTGCAGGCACCAGCGATCCCCAAAATTATTCATGCTCCCGTGCCCCAGTTAGATCAGATTCAGTTGCCCTACGATCTCTATTCAGACGAGGACATCGCAAATCGGGTGATCTACGTTGAAGCGTCCCGTGGCTGCCCGTTTACGTGTGAGTTTTGTCTGTCAGCATTAGAGATTCCCGTGCGGCTGTTCGAGCTGAACCAATTTCTGGCGGCCATGCAGACGTTGTTCGATCGCGGCGCGAGGCAGTTCAAGTTTGTGGATCGTACGTTTAATCTGAATTTGCGTGTCAGTCGGGCGATTCTACAGTTCTTTCTGGATCGCTGTGAGCCAGGCTTGTTTCTGCACTTCGAGATGATTCCGGATCGGCTGCCGGAATCATTGCGTGAACTCATTGTGAAGTTTCCACCGGGCGTCCTGCAGTTTGAGATTGGTGTGCAGTCGTTCAATGACGATGTGAGCTTGCTGATCAGTCGTCCGCAAGATAACGTGAAGTTGGAAGAGAATTTTCGTTTTTTGCGTGACCATTCCGGTGTTCACATTCACGCAGATTTGATTGTGGGCCTGCCCGGTGAAACTCTGGAAAGTTTTGGTCACGGTTTTGACCGGATGTTCGCCCTGCGTCCGCAGGAGATTCAGGTCGGCATTCTGAAACGCTTGAAGGGCACGCCGATTGTGCGGCACGATGCTGAGTGGCAAATGGTCTACAGTCCATCTCCGCCCTTCGAAATCCTCAGCAATCGCCTGCTGAATTTCGCCACACTTCATCGCCTGCGGCGTTTTGCAAGGTACTGGGACTTGATTGGCAACAGCGGAAATTTCACGGCGACATTGCGGCTGATGATTGATGATCGGACATCTGCATTCGAGTGTCTGCTGCGGTTCTCCGATTGGTTGTACGCACGTGAACGGCGTCGGCACGGGATTTCGCTCATTCGATTATTCGAGCGGTTGTTTGAATTTTTGACTTCGGAAGATCAGCATCTGCCTCAGGCCGTCGCAGAAACACTTTGGAACGATTACACTCGCGGGGGTCGCCGTGATCGGCCTGCATTTTTGAAACAATTTGAGTTGGACGCTCCGCCGCCCCGCCCGTTGGTGACGCAGGGGATTCCTGCCCGACAGGGGCGTCATTTGGATTCTGATTAGACGAAAGTATCTGATGGCAATACGGTTCTTCCTCTCCGCGAACATACTAGGCCTGCTGGCGACCGGAATTTTGCAGGACGGAAGAGCGTTGGCTGATGAGCCCGCGAAGCCTGTTTTCAAAGATGGCGAGGCACAGGTTGTCGAAGCATTCAACAAGGAATGGATTCGGCACGATTTATGGGTGGAAACGGAATTTGATTCCGACGGTAACGGCAAGCTCGATCGGATGCACGTCGATGTGACCCGTCAGAAACAAACCGATACGGAAGGGCTGAAAGTGCCAGTCGTCTACGAATCGAGTCCGTACTATGCGGGCACGGGAACCAACGACGCGGAGTATTTCTGGAGTCCACGGCAGGAGCTTGGTGCCCAGCCTCCGAAGCATGTGATACCCAACGCGATTGAACAGCAGAGCCTGCGCCCGACAATTTCGGAATCGCAGGTTGGCGACTGGGTTCCCCGCGGCTTTGCGGTCGTGCATTCGTCGTCGCCCGGCACAGGATTATCGCAGGGATGTCCGACGATCGGTGGCGACAATGAATCACTCGCCCCAAAAGCCGTCATCGACTGGCTCAACGGGCGCGCGAATGGCTACACGACGCCGGAGGGCGATGAGCGCGTTGCCGCATTCTGGTGTACGGGCAAGGTTGGTATGACGGGCACATCGTACAACGGAACCATTCCGCTCGCCGCGGCAACGACGGGGGTGGACGGCCTCGAAGCCATCATTCCCGTGGCTCCGAACACTTCGTACTACCATTATTATCGATCTCATGGCTTGATCCGCCATCCCGGTGGTTATCTGGGCGAAGACATTGATGTGCTTTACAACTTCGTCAACAGCGGCGATCCAAAATTTCGCAAATTCTGCGACTGCAATGTGCGCGACAAGGAAATGGCGGAAGGGTTCGATCGTGTTTCGGGCGACTACAATGCATTCTGGGCCGGGCGAGATTATCTGCATGATTTGGGCCCGATGAAAGCCGCGCTCTTGATGTCACATGCCTTCAACGACTGGAACGTCATGCCCGAACACAGCGTGCGAATTTATGAGGCGGCAAAGGCTAAAGGAATTCCGGTCCAGCTCTACATGCATCAGGGCGGTCATGGCGGGCCTCCCCCGCTGAAGCAGATGAATCGCTGGTTCACGCGATACCTATACGGCGTGGAAAATGATGTCGAGAAAAGCCCAAAGGCGTGGATCGTGCGCGAAGAAGTCGAAGGACGGGATGGGACGTCGTATCCCGACTATCCGCATCCGGAAGCAGTCGGCGTGACATTGCATCCGATCAACGGCGGATCACAGGTTGGCCGCCTGCAGGTGGAGCCAGCTCTGGGCCAAGGTAACGGGAAAATTATTGATAATTTTTCGTTCAGCGGAGCGGTGCTCGCAAAGGCGGAATGGACCGATCATCGTCTGTTATTTGCCACGCCCGTGCTGTCGAGGCCATTACATCTCTCCGGCACTGCGCGGGTGTCAATTCGACTGGCCTGTAACAAACCGGCGGCCAATCTTTCTGTCTGGCTCGTCTCACTTCCGTGGACTGACAGCAAACGCATCACGGACGACGTCATCACACGAGGTTGGGCTGATCCGCAAAATCATCGTTCATTGACGGAAAGTGAACCGCTCGTGCCGGGGCAGTTTTATGATCTGACGTTTGACCTGCAACCGGATGATCAAGTCATTACCAAGGGCGAAAAAATAGGACTCATGATCTTTTCCAGTGATCGTGACTTTACACTGTGGCCGGACCCCGGAACGGAACTCACCATCGACCTCGACGCCACTTCGATCACGCTGCCGGTCGTCGGTGGTCAAGTGGCGTTCATGGAAGCGGTCACTCCTGCGATTGAAACGAACGCCGCACCATAGGACACGCGGTGGCATATCTCGTTTAGTTCCGGATCGATTGGACTCGTCTGAAAGGTTTAACAATGCGTTTCTCATTCATCGTCGCAATGCTGGCAGCCGTTGCGTTAAGTCACGCTTGCGAAGCTCAGCAGCCGGATGTTGCTGGTCTCCAAAAGACGGCGACAGTTGGGCCTCGTGACAAATCTGAGGAAGTGTCGGCCGTGCAACGTTATACGCCGGAGGATGTTGTCGGCGTTGTCGCGATTCAGCCGTCGCGGATGTTGAAATCCAAATATCTGCAGATGATGGTCGAAGCGGCGTCCGGGCAGCAGGAAATGGACACGCTCTTGGCCACCCTGACCAGCGAACTGGGGATGGACCCGCGCACGGTTCAGGAAATGGCCATACTTTTCGACCGCGAAACCATCGATCGCACGTTGAGTCCTATGGGCGAGCCGGCGGGGGGCACCGTCGGCCTAAAAAACAATCTCAAGCAGTTTGGATTGGCGATGCACAA
>QWQG01000033.1 GCA_003670925.1 Planctomycetota bacterium
CACCAGCGCCTTGCATCATACCTTGACCCGCACCAGCGCCTTGCATCATACCTTGACCCGCACCAGCGCCTTGCATCATACCTTGACCCGCACCGGCGCCTTGCATCATACCTTGACCCGCACCGGCGCCTTGCATCATACCTTGTCCCACGCCGGAACTTCCGCCCCCCATATACCCACTCATTCCCCCATTTCCCCCCAAAGCACCTCCCTGTCCTCCAGTCAATAGCGCCCCGGCACGTTGATTTGGGTCGTAAGCAATCCTCTGAGTTATTGAAAACGCGAGAATAGGATGGGAAATTCCGATCTTGCCAACCGGCACAGTCACGCCACCGGATTCAACTTCCCACTGCCGCAGATTTTTAACGAGTGTATTGTCCAGATATAACCGACCCCGCTGGGCGAATTCGGCCTTCTCATTGTTATGCAGATGGAATCCTTTCAGCGTGACAATATAACCCTCCTTTTTGTCCGGTCCCTTGCGATCACGGGGCTCAAAGTCTTCAAGTCTGGATTCTGGTTTGGCATCTGCGAACATCTTGTGCCATGTTGAGACATCACCAGTCTTCATTGTCGTGAACGATTCAATTCGAACTGTGTTCTGCAGGGTAATGTCGGAAACATCCAATTGATCCCCTTCAGCGCGGGGCATACTTTCATTCACCGCTTTAAACAACTCCATCCAGATAGCCCGCTTCTCCAGAGGTGCGACCAAACGATCAATTTTTTCAAGAACTTTTTTGTGTTCGCCTTGCGTTGCTTCGAATGCCGTTTTCTGAGTGCTAATCTGGCTTTGCACACCTACCACAAATTTTTGTTGTTCGCCCCATTTGCTTTCGCCGTAAGATCCTAAGACTGACGCACTGCCCATGGTGCTGACGCCCATCGCGAGCAGCAAACCTGCGGCAGCCGCAATAGCCCATGGTTTTTTACTGCGGATCTTGCGTTCCATCGCGATTTCGGGGGGCAGTAACGTGGTGCGAATTCGTGTTTTTCCAATTGCTTGCAGGGCCAATCCGTAAGGCACTGCGAACGTCATCATGTTGTCGATGAACAATGGGTCGGTGAGTACCGAATCGCCCGTGACGCCTTCCAGACTTTCCAGTCGTTCGACTTCATACTGGAGATTTTGCTGGAGGAATTTCTGTAGACCTGCCAGGCGAAAACCATTGCCTACGCCAATGATCTTACGAATCTTTGCAGATCGATTTACACTTCCAAAAAAACCAATTGATCTCTGGATTTCCGAAACGTAATCATTGAACACTGGCCTCATCGCTTGGAATACAGCCTTAGGATCTGGTGCCTTCGTGGCGTTGCATTTAAGATGTTCGGCCTTAGCAAAGGTGAGCTTCATTTCACGAGTGAGTGCTCGAGTAAAATGGTTCCCACCTATCGGGACGTTACGAATCCAGATATTCCGCCCGTTTGATACCAGCAGCGTTGTGTTATCAGCCCCCATATCCAGAATGACGTAATAGTCTTCGGCGGCAAGTGGTTCCGGAGTCTCAGCCGTCTTCCGGAAGCCCATTACGTCATACGACAGATAGTTGTAAAGTGCCAACGGAGCGATCTGGACGATCTCGACTTCTTTGCCGTTGTTCGTAAAAGGCTTCAGAGCGTCAAAGACGAGTTCTCGCTTCATCGCAAATAGCCCGACTTCTGCTTCGAGCATGAAACCGCTTTCTTCGATGCCTCCACCGAGCGGCTGATAATCCCAGATGACGTCGTTCAAATCGAAGGGGATCTGCTGCCGTGCTTCGTATTTTACGATCTCAGCCACCTTGTTAGCTTCAACCGGCGGCAGCTTAATGAACTTCGCCAATGAACTTTGGCCCGGTACGCTAATTGCAATCAAATCGTCTTCAATTTTGTTCCGGTCGAGAAACGTTTTCATCGCCTCGCGAATCAGTTCTTCCGGAATAGCATCAGGCTGACTGAGGATCTTAGGATGGGGTATGTAGTCAAATGCTGCCGCGATCACTCGTTCGCCATCGTCTGAGACGCGAAGTTTCATCGCTTTCAAGCCCGCTTGACCGATGTCAATACCCCACGCGCTGACTGGTTCCGCCATGATACGCCTCGATATTATTTGCACACTGAAGTAACAGGAGATCTACCGGACATTGCTGTTTGGCAAAAATACCACCAGCTTTGGATTCTCGTCAACCAATTCTGAAACACTAAACTACCGCAATCTTTGGAAAGATGGAGTTCAACCAAACTTTAGTGCCGTTTTGGCACGCGCGAGTCCGGATTTTCCCATATTCATCACGTCATCGGACGAATTCTGTCAGATTGAAGTTCCGTGAAAGTCAAAAATCTTGAATATTGTGAACAAAAGTCTTGAATCTCACCCGTGCTATGGTTTGCTCGTTTCTGCCGGCTTTAATCCAGTGGCTATTTTTCAAAATGGTTGGTCATGGGTTTGAATGATCCGTATTTTTGGCAGCACCCCGCCCGACCAATCTTGGCGTCCTGTGTGTTATTGTTTGCAGGGACCGCTATATTTATGCATTGTCTCCAAGTTTGCGCGCTGCGCTAACGTTGCACGCAGGGCAAGCCGCCGCATCCCTCCCGAGGGTTTATCTCGTTGCTGTGGCGATTTGAGAAAATTTTCCTTTACCACGAACCTGCCATCCATGCTTGTTTCTCAAGTTTTCTCCGAAATCAGCGTGCTTATTTCGGAGCATTCGGTCGAAGATTTGCCGACAGACCTGCCGGAAGAGGATGCCGCAAGCCTGCTCAATGCCGTCGCTTGTGCATGGCATCCTCGATTGCTTCAGCGCTCCAGCAGCATTCCGATCTTTCGGCAAGCAGAATCCCTCACCGGTTATTCCGGTCGGCGAATTGTCTTCGTGCCTGCTTCCTCAGAATCATGGATGCCACATGAATGGCGTGCCGTTTTTCGGGAACAGGGACATATCGTGCTGGCAGGGTGTTCCAAGCGCGAAGATTGGCTAATCGCGATTGATTCGGCCTTGGCAGCCGAAGGTGAATCGTCGGATGTGACCCACGCGGCAAGCTCGGAGGCCACCTCAGATGACTCAATTTGCCAGAGTGCTGACGGATCCCGGCAAACTAAAAAATCTTTCACGACGCCTGTGTTGATCGATCATTTCCTGGCACTTGGCATTGTCATGCTGCAAGTGAAACTGCTCAGTCGCCGCCGACATCATTTTGTGGACGCGGACAATCTCCTCCTGAGCCGCGAAGTTCGCCTCGCCGCAGACGCCTCTCTCCTCGGCGATGAAGCTGCGGTCAAGACGCATCTAGGGCGTTGCTTCGAGCATCTTCGTGACACTCGGGAGAAATTCTATCCGATGAACTGTTACCTCTTGGATCTGTGTATTCCGGGTGACGACGAGCTGGGATCCAAAGTTTTAGATCTCATCGTCTCAGCCACCCCAGCGACGTGTCTGAATCTGTTGGCTACTGGACGTGACCTTAAGGCATGGGTTCAGCAAGACGGATCACTGGGCTTTGAGTTAAAGCGAGCGATTGTGGCTGGCACGGTGACTCTGCTCACTGGCCATGACGCAGAGATTCGCCCGTCGCTGGGTTCAATGGCGGCCACCTCAACGGACATCGCACGTTGTCGCCAGACATACATCGACATCGTCGGTGCTCCGCCACGTCATTGGGCACGTCGTCGTTATGGCATGACCGCTTCGTTTCCATCTCTGCTGACGTACTTTGGTTTTGAATCTGCCCTGCACATTGCCCTTGACGACGGACTCTACCCAGACAAAGAACGCAGCCAGTTTGAATGGCAGGCTCCGGACGGTTCGCAGATCCCTGCAGCATCACGAATCCCCTTGGCGATCGACAGTGCCGCAGGATTTCTGCGTTTTGCTGATCGCTACAATGAGAGTATGCAGGATGACAACACTGCTGCCCTGTTTCTTGCCCGCTTGCCTTCCCTGAAAACGCCGTGGCTGCACGATCTCCAAATTACGGCAAGTTACGCGCCGGTGCTAGGTGAATTTACCACGATGGATGCGCTGGTGCATCTGTGTAACGGCAGTCGCATGAGCGAACGCTATCAGCACTCCGAATACCTAGCGCCGTATCTTATCCAATCTTCGGTGCTTAAGACCGAAGCCCCCATATCGGGCCCGGCACGGTTGCGTCAATTTCACCAGCGACTCGAAACGCTCCGGACGCTGTTCGCAATGACACGACTGATCAAGGCGGAAGCCGAAGTTGACGTGGTTAACTCGCAGTTCACCCAGATCGAAAAGGAACTTGCCGAAGTTGAGCTCAAACATGTGGATACCGCAATCATGTTGCCAGCCAAGGACGCAGATTTGAATTCTGCATACGCAGCCATCGACACGCAACTCACCGCTGTATCTGACCAACTGACATCGGCCCTCCAGTCACGAATTCCACAGCAAACCGCGGACATGCGAGGGCTGTTCATTACCAATTCCACGCCGTTTGGTCGAACCGTCGATGTGGCATGGCCGGATTCTTGGAAACGTCCGGCAGCTTCGAATATGATCGAACTTGCGGAACGCATCAACGATAAAGAACGATTGTTGGTCAAGTTGCCTCCCGGAGGGTTTACATGGCTCGTCGAATGTGGGGCCGGTCACACACAGCAGCCGCTTCTCAAGCCGCTTTCGCGTGAACCACCGCTCGCTGAATCATTGCTGCTGCGGAATCGCCACTTCGAGGTGACGTTGAGCGACCGGACCGGCGGCATCGCGGCTGTGGCATATCATCAACAACGCGGAAATCGTCTTAGCCAACAAGCGTGCTTTCGCTACGAACGCGAACAAACTCTGCCTGACGATGGCAGCGATGAAGTTCGAAAGTCCGCATATGCAACAGCCCATCTGACCGAGCACAGGACTGTTCATGCTGGTACCGTGTTTGCTGCGATTGAAACAACTGCTGAACTGCGTTCACCCACCGATGGTTCCACATTGGCCATCGTGCGTCAGATCACGTCAATCGATCGATCTCAACCCCGAATTCATGTGACGTTGTTTTTTGAGCAACTTGTGACACGCGTCAAGGGCAATCCTTGGCTGACCTATTTTGGCTGCCGCTTCGCATGGGACAACGAAGCCGCCTCTGTGACACGCAGCGTGATGGGGCATGCTGCGGGGTTTCGGGCAGAACGCTTTGAATCGCCAGACTATGTAGAAGTTTGCGATCCGGACCATCGTGTTGTCATTGCAACTCACGGTCGCCCTTATCATCGCCGATCAGGGCCGCGCATGATTGACAGTCTGCTGATTGTCGAAAGTGAGCCTGTTCGAGAATTTCACTTTACCATCGATTTTGATCAATCATTCCCATTACGCACGGCAGTTGATGCGATGACACCGGCAATCGTGACGCAGACGGCCGGAACCGCACCGCTGTCGACCGCGAGCAGTTGGGTCCTAGGACTTTCCGCTCGGAATGTGGAATTGGTTCATACGGCGGTTCGTCCGGCAACTGACGAGATGGGCGAAGAAATCTCTTTACTGCTCACCGAAACCGAAGGGGCGTCGGTAAAATGTCTCATCCGTACAGCCCGCCGACCGACGGCAGCGTTCGTCGTGAATGCCGACCGCTCACAGAAAATAGTGGCCGAAATCACTGATCAGGGAATTGTCGTGCAACTGCAGGCGTATCAAATTAAAGAAGTGCTACTTGTCCTGTAAAGGTTATTGCCAACATGATCATCACGATTGACGGACCAGCGGGTTCCGGTAAAAGCACGGTAGCTCGGTTACTCGCCGAGCGGCTGCAGGTTCGTTTCCTTGACACCGGAGCGATGTATCGTGCCGTAGCCCTCGCTGTGCTGAATGAAGCAATCGATCAACACGATCTTTCCGCGGTCGCTCAACTCGTTCGTGGCGTCACAATTTCATTTGAAAAGGAGCGTTTGCTATTGAATGAACTGGATGTCACATCGGAAATTCGGTCGCCGGAAGTAACAGCCATCTCGTCTGTTGTTGCATCAAACCCAAGCGTCCGCGAACGGCTCGTCCAATTGCAACGTGAAGTCGGAAAACACGGAAGTATGGTCACCGAAGGGCGCGATCAGGGGACAGTGGTGTTCCCTCATGCAGAACATAAGTTCTTCGTCAAAGCGACCCTAGAATCGCGGGCTCAGAGACGACAACGCGAACTGGCGGCCAAAGGTGTCGATCAGCCAATTTCTGTCGTGATGGACCAACTTCACGAACGTGACGAACGTGACGAGACGCGGGAACACGCACCCCTGAAGCCAGCCGAAAACGCCGTAGTCGTGGATACATCTGACTTGGCGATCGCACAAGTTGTCGAAATACTGCTTAGCCAGATCCAGAGCAGCAAGTCATGACACTGCACATCGTGCAGGATGACTGCTGACAGTGGCGTTTTGTCTCGAGTGTTTTCTGGGCCGCGATTTTGCGGCGATTCGCCTACGGCACCAAACTCACTTTGTCACCCCTCGCGTCGTGTTTTTCACTTTCACGCATCATGTGTAAACGCTCCGCTGAAGCTGGGATATCGACCACGCGGACGGGTGTCTCACCTGTGCTGCAGTACCTTGTGGTTGGAACTGTCATGTTTGAAAATGTATTCGTACCGGTAACACAGCCCGTTGCAAGAACCATTATGATCCCAGTGATTAGCATCCTGGGCTGATTGTGAATTTTCACTACTTTTCTCTCCTGCGGATTTTGGGTGGATCAGCGCTCACTGCGTTGCTCTGAATTTTCCGCAAGTTACATCTCGTCGCTCAATTCTTTGGAATGATTTTCTTGGGATAATGCTGATCGGCAACTCCCGGTGGGAGAGACTGCCATTAAACACGTAGGTATTGCCTTGGATTTTAAAAATCCGTCTAAAATTGCCGAAACAGGAGTGCCGTTTTGCCTACCCCACCTCTCCTGAGGATGCTTCAATGCGACTCATCCGAGCCGCCGCCACCATGGATGGGGGACTTGGCAAGGCCATTAGTTGCTTGCCTTAAAGCCGACTTTTTCTTGACGTCCACGGCATGTCAAGTTCTTTGAGGTTTTTCGTGAGGAACTCGGTGATGTCTTTATTTGTCGGATCAGCAAATCGCCCCTCAAGGAAACCCTCAGCAGTAAGCTCACCGGCAACTATTGTGTGCTTGCGAGCGTCCTTGAATTTTTCGCCTTTAATCTCCACTGCTTTATAAATGCGATCAGCGTTTCGAGCATCGTCCTTCACATCTTTCGAAGCGATCACATGGACTGCGATCGGAAGCGCCTTAATGGCCTTCATGACTGTATTTGAATTGATGCCCTTCACACTGGAGTTGGGACTATACATAATCAAAGCCCTGACGTCCTGTCCGCGTGGCGTACTGGTCTCCAGAGTCGGCCCATCCGGATAAGGTTTCTTTTCCCAATCAGCGACTGTGGCTGCTGCTGCTACCATAGCGCTGGAACCAACCGCCACGATCCCCGTCTTGCGGATGTTAAGTTTCTCATTCTGATGTTCGCTGAGCAGGAACGTCTTCACCGCGTCGATGTCGAAAGTTGCCATGACGACGTATTCCCCCGCTGTCATCTTAAGAGATTCAGGAGCTGTCCCTTCCGGAAGGCTGTCGCCATGCTTTCTCAAATCTACAGCAAGGACTGCGAAGCCACTCTTTTGAAGCGCGACAGCTGCGTTTTGCCAGACGCGGCGATTCCGCGGATCTTTTTTGTCAGGTCCCTCAGCTCCTGCGAGGAGAATGATCACCGGCGATTCTTTCCCCGCCGCAGATTCATAGTACGTCGTATGGATCTGCCAACCGTCGGACGCAGCCAAGATTTCTTCTCGGGTGTTGGCCGTGTTGGGCGGATCCGCTTTGCCCTGAGCGCAGCAGTCAAGGCCAGCAAGACAGAACGCAATCAACAGTGCGATCAATTTGATCGGCTCTGAGATAGCAGCGTGAATACACATCAAAAAACTCCCTTGCAAAATACGGTCCATTCCCAATGCAGTTGCTGGGAAATCCGGCGTGAAACAGCAGTGGTCAAACGAGCATTCCCGGCCGCTGCTATCTTCTTTGGGTTCACTATCCCTCGTCAAGGCATCAACCTCACTTCAGACAAAATCGCAGCAATTCATACGACACGATTTACCCACGATGCGGATTGCGAAAGAACGGCAAGCTAGGGAGTCCGTCGCGGTTTTCCGATCCAGTTTTTCGAGTGTGTCATACTCTTTTAGATAATGAAAAAAGTCTCACCATCTTTGCGACATCCTCAACCCATGTCGTACGGAAGAGGACGAGCCGTGCCAGAGAATTACATCCCTTCTCGCGCGTTAAATTCTTGGAGGCCGGGTTAATATCGTACAAGGTCTGATGCTGTTTCTAATCCAAGTTCTTGGACAAGTTCTTGGGCTTTTGACACCATCATTTTTAGCTCGCTCTGCAAGGCGAGAAACTGCCAACCTTCGCTAATCCGATGTTTCACTTCGGCGATTTCTTGGCAATGAATTCCGACAGGAGTTCCCGTTTTTTTTCCGGCAGCAAGTACCCGCTGCAGCATGGCTTCAAACTCATCAGAGGTCGGTTCCGTCCCGTCAGGCTTCTTCATCTGCCAGAATAAATCATTCGGCCCAACGAAGATCGCATCAACTCCGGGAAGGCTATAGATCGCCTCAGCATTGTCGACTCCTTCCGGCGACTCAGTCTGCAGGATTACCAGAATCTCATCGTTCGCTCGACGATAGTATTCGCCGGTGCCTGTCTGAAAATTCTGCGCGGGAATACTTCCGCCAATCGAACGATTGCCCTGCGGCGGATATTTCGCTGCCGCAATGGCGATTTTTGCCTGTTCGACTGTGTTCACCATCGGCACAACGACGCCCCATGCACCGCCGTCTAGGACACGTTTAATCAGATCGTGATCACCCCGTGGGACTCGTGCCAACGGCACACAACCGGCATCTGCGATCACGGCAAACATCAGTGATGCCATTTGCCAGTCAATTGGCGAATGTTCCAGATCTACGGTCAGCCACGGGAACCCGGTTCGGGCCATCAGTCGTGCCGTAAACACATCACCGAACGAGAGCCATGTACCAACTTGAGGCTGTCCGGCAGCAAGCGCAGCCTTCACAGGGTTTGTTTTCATGTTTTGTTTTGTCCTGAGCTTTTGGCAGAATGCCACCAGAGGATTGTTCGTTTACGAATTTAAATCAATATCTGCAGCAGCATGGGATCGCGTTTTTTGAGGATTTCCCCATCGAAGGTATGTGTTGCGAGCCGCGTCACGCATCCAATGATTCAACCAATAATCCGCGAGCTCACGTTGGTGATTCTAGCTGAACTCTGACACTGGAGACAGCATCCTGTTGTTCACAAGCGGGAGTTTCTTCTGCACTCACGAGAAACGCAAGCGTGGTTGGCTTTCTTAAAACAGTGACCGATGACGCATCGTCTTCGGTTCAGAAAATTGGCGACACCCGGTGCTGCTCTCGAAGTTCTCGGATAGCACGGCCGAGTGCTTGGAATCTGCGTCTCGATAAATGAAGCGTGGCCCCGCGCAAGGCAAGTGCTAGAATCTCTGTCAGTTCCCGACGCTGACTACGACTCAGAGTTTCGGTTAGTGTCGATGGGTGTACTGACAAGCAGCGAATCCAGTCAGTTTCTATGCGAGATCCTGTTAATTCGACACACAAGTCTCGCGCCAGCACAACAATCGCTGTGCCAAATTCTGATTTCGAAATCTGCCTTGCGGACATGACGCCG
>QWQG01000090.1 GCA_003670925.1 Planctomycetota bacterium
TCCCTGTCACACGTTGATGCACGGCGCCAATCGCTATGGACTGCAATGTCTCAGAAATCTAGACCAGTTGCCGCCGACCGGTGCCGTCATCTTCTCCGCTCCGTTGAAAATCAAGGATGGATCAGGAAGTCCTCTGCGTGTGCTGGCCTTAATACAGTCCTAGGGGTAACTCGTTCTTAAAGAAGATTCATAGTTAGCCGAGTGCGTTGATGAGTGAAATTTTTCCGCCGCAGAAAAAATGCGGCCCTGTCGTTAGAAAATAGTAAGGGCAGCACGTTTGCCGAGACAGCCACGTTGCGAGTAGTCCGACGCCGTGTCGAGGGCTACTTAGGGCGCTACGGCAACCGATTGACTATCGCTGAAAATGAATGGAATCTAGATTCATCAGACCGCCGGCCTGTTGAGGATGCACAAAACGGATGATAACGTCGTGGGTACCAGTGGTCTTTGTGAGTGTGATTTGACGGTCGTACCATTGTTCCCATTGTCCGTTGACTTCGATATCGGCAGTGGCGAGGAGTTCCCCGTCAGGCCGATCGAGTCGTACTTCGATTTGTCCGCCAGCTCCGGCCGAGGCAACTCTGCACGTGACGGCACCAACCTCATCCATGGCGATGTCCCGAAACCGCAGCGTGTGGCCGTGATTGATAGCTCCCATAAATTGGCCGCCACCTGCTGTTCCGGAAGCAAGCACTTGCGGCCCCTGAATCTCGTCAGCTGATTCCGCTTCCACCAGTCGCTGTCGCAGTAGCATGACGGTTGAGGCTGATAACGGCGGGATTGTTCCGGCACCTAAATCAGTGTATGTGGCTTCCAGACGGTAATACCCTGCCATCGATTCGTCTTTGGGATCGACCGGAATCTCCGCGACGAACCCGCCGAACACACGCACGAGGCCAGACGGTTCTAAACTGTAAATCCAGCTGACCATCTCACGCACTTCTTCAACGGTGTGATGTGAATGTGGAATCATCGGAATCTTCCCCCACGCTCCGGTGGAACCTTTCATGACCCGCTCGATCGAGGCCTCTAGGGCACCTTCTTTGTCGCGGTACTTATTGGCCACATCGAGTAGCGGCGGCCCCACACGCTTCTGATCTACGGCGTGACAGTTGAAGCAATCACTGGACTTCATCCGCCGTAAACCGGGCGGGCCATCATTCTTTGTCCCCGCCGTCGGACTCGCTGCCGGCAGCGGTCCATTGGCAAAGACGGCGTTAACACTTACACGACTCGGCGAATCCGGATCGATCGCAACGACGTTGTTCACATCCATTTCATAGTCATCGTTTGTACCGTCTTCTGCATCCTTCACGAACAACTCGTAGCGGATGGGTTCGTGGGCATCAAAGAAATCACCAGCGACCGGTTTCGTAAAACGAATCACAGGGCGGGCATTTCCAACTACGGCAGGGACAACTGCGGAACGACTTTCACCGTGAGCGTCTGTGACAACCAATTCCAGATTGTAGATTCCGGGAACATCAAGCGTGATTTCAGCCTGCGGCTCATTCGCTACGATTTTTGGAGCTGCCTGCTGATTCACGGTGTTGATCAGCCGCCATTCGTACTGCAACAGGTCACCGATATCTTTATCAAAAGTCCCTGCACTCGATACGGATAACGTCAATGGTTCCTTGCCAATATTGTTTTCCACCGAAGCAACGACCACGGGAGCCCTGTTGCCTCTAACATAGTCGATGCGCAACAGACGGGCGTCGGAATTAACCCCCCATGTTTCACCGTATTCAATGACATATAATGCACCTTCTGGACCGAAGGCCATATCAATCGGCCGGAGAAATTTCTGATTCGGCATAAACGGTTCGATGCTGCTCACGTGGCTGTTCTCATCTAAGTGAACAACCTTAATCCAGTGCCGTGACCACTCATAAATCAACAGTGAACGATCATATTCAACCGGAAACTTAACGTTGGAATTCAAGGCCTCAGAAAAGTGATAAACCGGGCCAGCGCACGCCGTCCGGCCACCGGGACCATTGAGTTCCGGAAATTCTGCTGAATCACCGTACGGATAATACAGAAACGCCGATGTGGGCGGCGGCAATATTCTCTGGCCTGTATTGTTTGGTGAATCATTGATCGGGGCGGTCAAACTGAACACAGAACCAATTGTGCCGGTAGAAAAATCGACATCTGTGTAAGGCTGGTTATTGGCAATGAAATAAGGCCAGCCAAAGTTGCCTGCCGTGCGGGCCTGATTAATTTCGTCATAACCGCGGGGGCCGCGCGGACCGTCGCCTCCGGCATCAGGGCCAACTTCGCCCCAGTACACAAAACCCGTTTTCTGATCGACCGTCATCCGCCACGGGTTACGGCATCCCATCGCATAAATCTCGGGGCGACCGTGGGAACCATCTTTGGGAAACAGGTTGCCTTCCGGAATCTCGTAGGTGCCATCCGCCAACGGACGGATCCGCAGGATTTTACCGTTGTAACTTTGAGTGTTGGCCGCAGACTTCTGAGCGTCCCAAGGAGCTTTGTCAGGACGTTCATCGAGCGGTGCGTAGCCCTGCGAATCACCATGAGGATGCGTGTTGTCACCCGAAGCGATAAAGAGTTCACCTCGCGGACCGAAGTGCAATGAACCAGCATGGTGACAGCACTCTTTACGCTGTTCTTCATACCTTAGCAGGATCTTTTCGGAAGCCAGATCGAGTTGTCCGTCAGTGAACGTGAAACGACTGATGTGCTGCCCAAGAAAATCCGGCGGAGAATACTGCAGATAGATCCAATGCGTGTCGTTAAAATTTGGATCTAGCGCGAGTCCAATAAGTCCATTCTCCTGTTCAGTCGTGATCTTGATTTCACCAACCTGCACCACCTCATGAGTCACCGGGTTAATGGATTTGAGGTTACCGTTGACTTCAATGAAAAAGACGGTCCCATCCGGAGCCACGGCAAGTTCCATCGGCTGAATAAGCCCTGAGGCAAGTTGCGTGATTTCAAAACGACTGGAGTCAACCGTCTGATCCGCAGCATGAAGATATGTCGAAATCGAGCAGATTAGACATGCGAAAAACCAGATACGGTGAAGCATGAAAGGCATGACCTTCTCAGTTGAGCGGATTGGCAAGCAAGGTAGGGTCCCACAAACGGCGCACATCAAAAATCCAACGCTTGGTCCCGATCAGATGGCTGCCGTCTGTCCAATCCATCCGGTGCAAAAAGCAGTTATAAACCCGCAGGAGCCTCACGCGTCGCATTGTTTGTGCGTCCAAGGCCGTCAATAAAGATCATTTCTGTGGAAGTCATCGCCTTGATGGTAAACAAGTGACTGGTTCCCGAACGTCCGGGGTCCGTGGATGTCCCGATGTTGGCCAGCACCTGCCCATGCCGTACTTCCCAAGAACCACTGGAGATAGGCGATTCAACAAAGATGCGGCGAAACAACTGCAGTTCTTCATGCACCCGAAATGAAGCGAACGTTCCGTTGTCGCGGAAGCGAATATGCAGGAACCCCAACTGATCAGGAACGCGCCACACGCCGGGCAGAATCTTTGTGATCTCTTCATCTGCCACTGCAGAGGCGGCAGGCTGTGTTTTCCGCGGCGATTCGGCTTTTTTTTCTGGATCCGCAGCTTGTGTACGTCGTTGCAATACCATTAATATCGCGCCTGAACCTTTAGGAGCTGCCAACTCAGCTGGACGTGATTCTGTCAAGGTGTCACCGATGCACACGATGAGTTGGCCACTGTCAAATCGATAAATCCCGCGACTAACGTCCGGGGCATCGGCCGACTTAATATCGATGGTGCTCGGGTAGCTAGTTGGGTCGATCGTGATTGTGCGCGCATGGCGTTTGCCGCTGTGGGAATCAACCGAGAGGAGGGAGTTATCAACAATCTCTAGCCGCCCGCCAGAAGGCAGCACGTCTGGAATTCGCTCCGCAGGAATCACCTTGCCATCCTCGATGAGCTTAACAACCGTCCATGAGCCTTCAAACAACTTGAGTTCGGCCCTCTCATCAGGCTGCCCGGCCCAAGCGGCACTGCCAGCCAGAACCAGCAGGCATGCGACAATTCTGTGGTGAATGCATCCGTTCATCTTCTTCTCCTGAATTCTAAAATTGTCTGTGGTGCGATTGGCAAGCCGCAAATTCCGGCTCCAGCCGCTAAATCGCGCTACCGAAAACGCTCGTCTACCTCTTAATTTGGTTGAAGCACTGTTCTGCGGACTGGCACTATAGGAGTTTTTTATGACAGCGGCGAGAGCTCCAGGAACCCAAGTCGCAAAATCAGAAAGAAGTCCTCGGCACGTAAGTCTGGAGGGGCAAAGCGGGATTCAGCGGGGCTCCTGCATCCCTCATGCATGCGATGCCAAATGATCCGACAGACCAAGGCTTTCATCTGGCACAACGATAAACATTGGGTTAATTCTCGGTCCCTCACTTGCAATCAATAATTTCCTGCTGAAAATACGCGAGGATACGAAGCAGCAGGCCGTTCTGGGATTGATCGAATTAAATTCGGGAAGGGGTGCGGAGAAGATTTAGCAATAAATGCAGCGTTTTTTCGTTTTTTGATCTCAAATTGTCTCTGTCGCCCAAAAGTGCTTCAATATATTTTGTTAAACAGCCACGCTAAAGAGGAGAATCTTGTGCGATTATCTGCGTTGTTTTTGTCGTCGTTGGTTATGTCCGGGGCATGTATAGCTTCAGACTTCGGAGATTTGGTTGGGAAGGTTCCGCAAGGAGCCAATGCCGTCATGGCAGTCGATGTTACGAAAACTCTTGCCACACCGTTCGCGAAAAAGATCGGTTGGGACAAATCACATACAGACGGTGGTGCAGATCGGCCGCTGTACCTCCCACCGGAAGCAGACAAACTTTTATCTGCAGCTCAAGTCGATATCACCCGAAACTTCAATGAAAGCTGGCATGTGAGTCTGTTTGGTCTGACGGAGTCGGTACCTCTGGGAGCTGTCGCAAGCGCTGAGGGTGGATATGTTGACAAAATTGGCGATGTCGATGTGGCTTGGCTACCAAGTGATGGTTACGTGCTGAAAGACGGAGAAACCACCCTCTTGATGCTGGCTCCCGCAGATCGCCAAGCGGCGGCTCGCTGGATCAGTAATCAAAGCAATTCTCAAACGATGGTAATTTCCGATTATCTCGGTATTGCTTTGGCGGCAATGAGCAGGGCGCCGCAAATTGTGATGGCCCTAGACGCCACTAACGCAATCCAAGGCCATCGTGTAGAACAGCAACTTGCCCAATCAGGTTTCATCGACAAACACAGTCTCAACCCAGAGCAGACGGCAGATCTAATCACAGGCCTCCAAGGAGTCGTGCTTGAGATTACATTTACGGACAAGGCCGCAGCCATGATTAGGATTGACTTCGCTCAGTCTGTCCCGTTTAACAAGACCGTGGCCAAGGCTTTGGTGCTGACGACTCTGGAATCAAAGCAAATGTCATTGCCAGGGATGGATTCTTGGAATTTCGCTGTTGTCGATAAGTCCATAGTCGTGAAAGGTGATCTGGATATCGATTCACTGCGTCGTCTGTTGAGTCTGATGGAGCCACCAAGCACGAAATTTAGCAGTTTGAAGGATACAAATGTTCAATCACCATCGGGTGACGACATGGCAAAGAATTCACTGGCATATTTCCACACCACGCAAAGCCTCATGAAAGACCTGCGTCAAAAGGCGGGCTCATATAACTCCGACGCATTCTGGATTGATACTTACGCAACCAAGATTGATCACCTCCCCATTCTGCATGTCGACAATGACTTGTTGACCTACGGCCAGAATTTGACTGATACACTAAGGTCTATGTCAAGTGCGAGGAAGAACGCCCGGATGCAGGGTGGCGCTGCAGCCAGAGGCGACCTTGCCCAAGGAACAATTTCCAATAACTACAACAACAACTCTGGAAATGGATACGGGTACGGAAACTATAGTTATTCAACGCCGAGGTCACGTGAAACGGCGGCCGGCAACGATATTGCTAACGCGGCTGAATCAGCAACGTCAGTCAAGATTCAAGGATGGAGCCTCATTGATACTGCAACGCTTCAACTGCGTCGTGAGTTGACTCAGCGTTACAATATGGAATTCTGAGCAGGCTGCAGTGGCTGCCTAGAATTTCATGACTGAATAAATGGCTAGACCGCCCTCCGCTTTGTGTTCAGCGTGCCACAATCCTTTGGCTCGGCAAAAAAAAGGGGAGAGCGTAGTCTGGACTCGGGGCCAAAGACCGCCCACGCTATCTTAATTGCATCCATTTACTGGAGACCGGTCCACAGGGAGCAAGTTTGGGGCGACTCACTGAGCCGCCTACCGAGATGATCAGGCGAATCAGTTTAACTCGACGTGCTGGCGTCGAGGGAAGTTCGCAGCGACGATGAACCACCTTCTAAGAGGACTTTTGTGTATTGGGAGGGCCAAACGGCTTTGCAGTGGAAAACGTCGTGGTCAGCCGCATGGGAAACACGCAACTCCGGGCAAAGATTTTTCGTCACACGAGTCTTTGCTGTCGCATCCAGACTCGTGTGGTTCGAGGAACGCTCCGCGGTGATATCTGGGGTGGCAGTTACAAAAAAAGGGTCTCCGAAAAACTCGGAAACCCTCTAAAACACTCGTGTTTTCAATGTGAGCGCTGGGACTCGAACCCAGGACCTACGGATTAAAAGTCCGTTGCTCTACCAACTGAGCTACGCTCACAATTGCCGGATTGTTCGGCTTTCGTGAACTCATTGACACCATTCGTCTGCGAACCTTATCGGGAAATCTGAGATTTTCCATAAGCTTCAAGGCAATGGAGACGAAAGATCCCTAGAAAGCTCCGTGATTTTGGAGTTTGAGAAAAGACGGGAGTTGAATTTACTCCTGTCCCAAAGCTATTAGCCCTAAACGCTGGAGTTTGGAACGGCATTCGTCTCGTTCGCGGCTGCGGTTGAGACCAATCCAAGTTTGGTCCTGTGCCACGAGAAAGTCGGCTTCCGAAAATGGGGGAGAGGTTCGAGTCGTTGCTGCGTTGGTTGTCAAACGCTGAATGACACCAGAATCCAAGCGTGTCAGGAACGTGGACTGCATGCGATAATCTAGAAATGCTTCCCACACGACAGGAAACAGGGGAGCCACGATTTGCTCACCGAGCATCGTCGCGTACTGCCTAATTTCCAACTGCGCATGGCTATCCATGCGTAATGCTAAGAAGTGCAGGAGATTATGGAGGTCAATTTTCCAGTACGCTTCCGTGTAGGTTGCCAGCGGCAAGTCTTTTCGCGCTTGCTCCCGCGCCACACCCGATGAAATACGACTTTGATAGACATCGCGAAGTTTCGACTGCAGTTCAGTTTCTTCCTGCGTCAGCCGCTGCCCAAGTTCGGGCGCTAAGGCATCACCACTGCCTTGGCGGTTAGCTTCTGCCTGAGTCCGCCATTCGCTGGGGTCGGTAGTCTGCGCCGCATCGATCGCCAGCGAGTATCGCGTGCTATATTCGTTGATATTTGCCGTCCGATGTCGCACCCACTGCCGCCAGCAGTCCATCGGAACGCGCACCAGAAATTTGATTTCAGCCATTTCAAATGGAGTCGTATGGCGGTGCCGTAAAAGATAACGAATCAACGTCCGGTCATCGCTAACTTTCTTTGTGCCTTCCCCGTAACTGACGCGGGCCGCTTGGACGATGCTGCTGTCGTCTCCCATGACATCCACAAGACAGACGAATCCATCGTCGAGAACCGAGAATTTTTTCCAACGTAACGATTCAAGCAAAGCGTTTCGCTCAAGCGCCGACTGCCGATTTTCAGACGCTATAGTTTCCTGAGACATGAAGTGTAACTACCGTAATGAGAAACAAATTTGAAACTTTTCTGCAGTCAATCCAAAGCCTGAAGCTGGAACTGTAAGATGTTCGGGGCAGTGTTTCCAATGCTCACGGCGTTATCATGTGCGGGGAGACGGAAGTCATGTTTTTTACGTATCTTGAGGATACGCCAGTTGGGAAACTCTTGGTAGCCGGAGATAAGCTGGGTCTCCGGCATGTCTCGTTCGAAAAATCGCATTTCAGTGCCTCGGTCACGTCTCCGGGAATCGACTGGCAATTAAACGCGCAGCCACTGCAGGAAGCCGTGCGGCAATTACGTGCCTATTTTTCGGGAAAACTGCAAGTTTTTGATTTGCCGTTGGCAGCAGCAGGCACGGAATTTCAGCGACGAGTCTGGAAAGCACTCTGCAGAGTCCCGTATGGGACAACGGCCAGCTATGGGGAGATCGCCAAATCCGTGGGTAACCCGGCGGCGGCTCGTGCCATTGGGATGGCCAACGGACGCAATCCCATTGCCATCATCGTGCCTTGCCATCGAATTATCGGCAGCAGTGGCCAACTCGTCGGCTATGGAGGCGGGCTGCATCACAAACAGACGCTGTTGAAACTGGAAGGTATCGCGCAGAAACTGGGGAACAAATGCCGGCTGTGAGTCGCTGCAACCGTGAACTGCAGACCGCCGTGAGAACTCGCCGATGACACGTGTAGCTGGGTACGCCCTGCGGAATTGTTCCGCATCGGCAGAAACCGCCGAATCAAAGACGCAGCCGTTCGACTCATCTTGTGAGCGGTGCTAGCCGCCCATGTTTGCTTCTGAGAACGCTCAAGCGGCTTCCTGCAACGAACGTGTTTTCGTCCAATGTGAGAATGATCGATGTCTGCAGTTCATTTTTCCGGCTCCGCCAGTGCCATCGATCGCCGCCGCAGACGATTGGTGACGGAAATCGATCACGAGTTTGATTTGTCCGGTACCACGGGAGCAACCACACTTCACAACTGTGGCGGGGAGATCGCACCGTTTCCGATGTTGTCTCGCGATCGACTTATCCGTCGTGTGATTTCTCCACGCTTGTGGAAACACGTGACGGTCGCCATCGTCTTAATCCTGATTCCGCTGATTTACGGCTTCGTCACCTTGCGGTCGTTAGATGACACTCCCATTGCTGACCAAGTTTTGTGGGCCAGTCGTCTTAATGCGTCACGCGGCCTGTCGGGCCTAGCGCTTTTTGCGGCAGCACAGTTCTGTCTTGTCATTGCGTGGGTACGTTCAGCCAGCGCCGTCGATTTTCGCGGTGCCTATCGTTGGTGGCGTTGGATGGCGGTCGGTTTGTTTACTGCGTCGATGATGAAATTGACCGGCACCACATTGTGGATGGCTGATCTGATCGCATTGGGACTGGAACCGATCTTTGGGCGAATTGATGCCGCACGCACGGCCCTCATGCTTGTCCCTACGGGTGGCTGTCTTGCAGTTGTGCTTCACCGCCTGATTCCAGATATGGGGCGCTGCCGCTCAGCGCAGGCGATGTTGGTGATCGCCGTGTTTTTATTGGCTGTTCGCGCGTGTGCGGGTGTGCGTCTGAGTTCCACTTCTGCCGTGTTTCATTTGTCCACACTGGAACTCCTGATTTCAGCACTCGTGCTGTCCGCATTTCAACTACACGCCAGATTTGTAATTCACGTGAACCCGAATCCACCGTTGACTATGCCTCGGGATTCCTCCGCTGCTATGGCCAGCGCGGTCGGAAATCATGCGGCTGAATCGGCAGTGACGTTGCCCGTCAGTCGGCCCTCGGAAGGTGTCCTAGTGACGCCGTCAATCGCCGCTCCTACGCTGGGAGAGACAGCACCACATGTGCCCGAACGGCCGAGCATGGAACACGAGGCACTCACAACCTCGGCAACCGCACTCGCAACTCCGGACACAAAGCCGGGTCAAGGAAACAGTAAGCACGGAACCAAGCAAAAACACCGCAAAGCTGGCTAGTGGCGCTATTTATTTCCCCATACGCAAATCCGTCATGAAGTGGCGTGTTTCGTTGCCCTAGTTGGCTGCCCTCAATTCAAACCCTCGAAAGCGAGGGGACGAGTCAGACAGGTTATCCTCCGCGGGGGTTTGTTTGGGATATCTGCGTGGTGTCAGATTCGGCCATGAATCATGCACTCCTTTAAATTCGTGCGAATCCAATTCCACGCCAATTGGGCCCGCATTGGGGAGGCGCATATTATGAGCGAAGCGGAGGGATGTGTTGGAAAAAAAGCGGAAATGAAAATTTCAGAATTCCACAAAGGTTCGGAATTCCACTGAATTTAGCTTCGCCATGGGGAGGACATTGGAGGCCACTCATCTATTCTCCAGTCCTCTATTCTGTGGTCGCGTACCTAAATGTCCTCAATCGAATGAGATCCTCCATGTTGGCGAAATCAGAGTTTCTTTCAGGATGCCACTGCTGTGTTCTGTGCGTTGCATTGTGTGGCGTCGAACTTAGCACGGCCTTCTCTCAAGATCGCGATTCAAAGAGTCCGAGTGTGGAAGGCAACGGCAACTTTATCATCGGCCCTGACTATAGAATCGATCCTGATCTTACGGACTTGGGCAATCCTCATGGGAAGTACTTCGAGTTTGCGCTACGTCTCGCAGACAGCAAAATCTTCCTTGGAGATGACTCGACACTTGAGCCTCAAAAAACCGTCCGCAAGGAACGGAGGATTTTTGTGTACGTGCCAGCCTCCTACAAGGACGGCACTGAGGCACCAATTCTTGTCATTCATGATGGACCAAGTCAGCTTAACCTGGTTCGAAACGCCCTCGACAATCTGACGATTTCAAAAGATCCGGACCGCAGGCTACCGGCCTTCATTGTGATTGCCGTCGAAAACGGCGGTGACGACAGTAAGGGCAGCGAGCGGGGTCTTGAATACGACACGATGTCTGACCGCCTTGCCCGCTTCATCAATGATGAAGTTTTGTTAGCTGTCCTCGCGAATGCTGAAATTAAAAGTGCGTATCCCCACATTGGCTTCACTAAAAACCCTTGGGGCAAAGCAGCAATGGGCTGCAGCTCAGGCGGCGCGGCCGCACTCACCATGGGTTGGTTTCGTCCTGACTTGTTTCGTCGTCTGATTACTTATTCTGGCACTTTTGTAGACCAACAGGATGACGATGCGCCGGAGGAAGCAGATTACCCTCTCGGCGCGTGGGAATATCATTCCAGTATGAAACTAATTGAGTACAGTGAGAAGAAACCATTGCGGATTTTCACGCACGTCTCTGAGAACGACAATCGCGCGAAAGATCCGGAAGACACTTATCACAATTGGGTGATGGCCAACGAACGCACAGCAGCTGCACTTAAAGCCAAGGACTATGAGTACCGTTATGTCTTCAGTCGTGCCACAAGGCACTGTGACGGCAATGTGTTTGAGGCGACGCTGGCGGATACACTTGTCTGGACATGGCGGGGGTATCAACCGGAGTGAAGTCGGTGTAGTCACGCGATTCGTTGCCAACGCGATTGGATATGTTATTCCGTTCAGGTGTTTTCTGGTACACTGTTGCTTACCGCGTTTTATCGAGGCACTTCGAAATGGGTGATCAGCTTGCACTTTCTGGCCGTTAAATCATTTCTTCATCACCTCACCACGGCGTTGTGTGTCCTGAGTTTGCTGTGCGTGTTCATCCTGCGTGGGGTATCTGCGGACGAAACATCGCGGCTGCATGAGATCCATGTTGAGCCTGCTCTTGTTCAGCTCGGAGGAACCAACCGGGTGCAACAACTCCTGATCACCGGCGTCCGCGCAGACGGTCAAAACATCGATGTGACCCATCTGTCGCAAATCGAGTCGAGCGATCTAGGCATTGCCCGCGCCGCAGGAGGCCTGTTATTTGGTGTCAGCGACGGTGAGGTTTCCCTGCGTGTGTCTTGTGATGGACAGACGCTGAATGTTCCCGTTCAGGTGCGTCATATTTCAGGTTACCCACCGGTGGACTTTGCAAATGACATGCTGCCTTTGTTTTCGAAACTGGGCTGCAATGGTGGAGGATGTCATGGCAAATCAAATCATGCCAGTGGTCTCAAATTGTCGGTTTTTGGTTTTGATCCAGCAGCAGATTTTGACGCACTGGTGAAGGACGATCGCGGGCGAAGAGTCTTTCCCGGGAGTCCGGAATTTAGTTTATTTCTTCGAAAAGCCACCGGCGTAATGCCACATGGGGGTGGACGGCGTTTGCCAATCGATTCAGCAGATTATGATTTGATGCTGGCATGGGTGCGTCAGGGAATGCCGATTGCGCAGGCAAATTCTCCCGAGTTGATCAAGCTTTCTGTCAGTCCCGTTGAGCGGGTTCTTGAGGCAAATTCGCGGCAGCAAATTCTCGCCACCGCTCATTATTCAGATGGCAGTGTCCGCGACGTTACGTCCGCGGCTGGGTATTCCACGAATGCTCCGTTGATCGCCGAAGTGGACCGGACCGGAGTTGTCCGAACCGGACTGGTTCCCGGTGAAGCCGTGATTGGCGTCCACTACATGGGACAGGTAGCGAGCGTGCAACTGCAACGGCCACGCACCAGCGGGTACGTTCCGTTCGAGTTTCCGGCAGCGAATGGGATTGATGAACTCGTGAGAATTAAACTTGAAAAGATCAAACTCGTCCCATCGGAACTTGCCGACGACTCGACATTTCAGCGTCGGCTGTGGCTCGACACAATCGGAACTTTGCCATCTCCTGAGGAAATCCGGATGTTCCTCGCAGATCCAGCAGGCGACAAGCGGGCGCAATGGATTGACCTGATTCTTGACCGACCAGAGTACGCGAATTATTGGGCATTGGTCTGGGCCGACATTTTGCTGGTGGATCGACAGAAGCTCGGTGAGCGGGGGGCTTATGAATTACATCGATGGCTGCAGGAACAGTTTGCGACAAACCGCCGCTATGACGAGTGGGTGTCCGAGTTGATTACTGCCACGGGCAATTCTGGCACGAATGGCCCGGTGAATCTATTTCGTGCTGCCGAGACGCCCGAAGAGCTTGCACGGACCGTCAGCCAAGCGTTTCTCGGGGTGCGGATGGAGTGCGCTCAGTGCCATCATCATCCGTTTGAAAAATGGTCACAGGACGACTTCTATGGTTTGGCTGGATATTTTAATGGGTTGGAGCGGAAAGTGATCGCTCCCAATCGTGTATTTGTCTACCACGCTGGATTGAAGGAATCGCGAATCCCCTTTTCCAATAAACTGGTTGTGGTGCGACCGCTTGACGGCGTAGCAGTTACGGCTTCCGAAGGGGATCCACGCCGTGAACTAGCAAGTTGGCTGGTCGCTTCGAATAACCCGTGGTTTGCCAAACTCGCGGCTAATCGACTTTGGAAACATTTCTTGGGACGTGGGCTGGTCGAACCGGAGGATGATCTGAGAAGTACCAATCCGGCAACCAATGAGCCCCTGCTGGCACTGCTGAGCCAGTCTTTGATTGAGCATAACTTCGATCTAAAGTCCCTGATGCGTTTGATTCTAAATTCGCGAACGTATCAACTCGCGAGCGCGACGAATTCCAGTAATGAAGATGACGAGCAGAATTTTTCCCACCATTATGTCAGACGCCTGCCAGCCGAAGTCTTACTGGACGCAATTAGCCAAGCCACGGGAGAACCTGAACATTTCCCAGGGCGCCCGCGTGGGACACGCGCCATTGAGTTATGGGACAATCGCCTCCCTTCCTATTTTCTCGAGATCTTCGGCCGTCCGGAGCGTACCAGTCCTTGTGAATGTGGCCGTACCAGTGAGCCGACAATGTCTCAGGCACTGCATTTGATGAACGCGCCGGAGGTCGAAACCAAAATTAGCAGTATCGATGGTCGTGTGGCAAAACTAGTCAATTCTGGGACTGATCCCGCGCGGCTTGTCGATGAGCTTTGTCTTGCGACACTTGGGCGATTTCCACTCGCAGCTGAGCAACAGATTGCGGTCCGACTTTTCGAGAATTCTCCGCCGCAGCAGGCGGCCGAAGATTTCCTGTGGACGTTACTTAATTCTTACGATTTTCTGTTCGTCAAGTGAGGCGCACTATGCGTTCCCTGTACTGTGATGGAATTGATCGCCGCGGATTTTTGCGAATGGGTTCTGTCGCGGGATTGAGTCTAGCGCAACTTCTGCGACTGCAGCAGACGCATGCGGTCGAAGGCACCCCGAAAAAAGATGTGAATTGCATTTTCATCTTCATTATTGGCGGCATGCCTCACCAAGACATGTGGGACATGAAACCAGATGCGCCGGCGGAAATCCGAGGAGACTTTAGCCCGATTGCGACAAAGGTGCCGGGCATTCAGGTATCCGACTTACTCCCCCGCATCGCTGGTGTCACGGACAAATTGGCAATCCTGCGAAGTTTGACGCACGGCGATCCGGATCATACGGCAGGCTACCATGTCATGATGACCGGACAACATCCGGGTTTCGGTGGTAGTTTCAACCGTAACGTGCTGAACAACAACATGCACCCGTCGTTCGGTTCAATGGTGGCGAAACTTGGAGGCAGCTCTGGCACTCTGCCTCCATATATCTCGGTCCCGAACTTCTTGAACAGTGGTGGTCCGTCGTTCTTGGGCCCGAGCTACGCTCCATTCGTGATTGAAGCAGATCCTGCGGCACCCGAGTTTTCTGTTCGTGACATTGTGTTACCGGAGGGAGTGAACGGCGACCGCAGCCTGCGGCGACAGACGGCTCTGCGGGCGATCAATCATCTGGAGCAGCGCGTTGACACCTTGAGCAAGCAAGAGCGATCACTGGATACCTACTATGAAAAAGCCTATCAATTGATGACCAGTGCTGCCGCGAAACAGGCCTTTGAGATCGACCGAGAAAGTCCCGCAACGCGAGAAGCCTACGGCATGACTAGTCTGGGGCAATGCTGCTTGCTGGCACGCCGACTAGTTGAAGCTGGCTGCCGCTTTGTCAGCATCGAAAATGGGCATTGGGACACGCATCGCAAGAACTCAGAAAGCCTGCGAGACCTGCTGGTTCCGCCTTTGGATCAAGGTGTTTCAGCACTGCTGAACGATCTTGATGAACGCGGTCAACTGGATTCGACACTCGTCGTGTTGACCACAGAATTTGGTCGCTCGCCGCGCATCAATGACATGGCGGGACGGGATCATTGGCCGCAGGCATTTTCCATCGTCATGGCAGGTGGTGGCCTGAAACGTGGTCTCACGATCGGAGCAACCGACAAGCAGGCAGCGAGTGTAGTCGATCGTCCAATTACTCCATCAGACATGGCAGCTACGCTGTTGACAGCTCTGGGAATTAACCCGGATTTGACGCTGCACACGCCGCTCGGCCGACCCGTGCAACTGGCAGGCGGCGGCCGTGCGGTGCATGAACTCTTTGCCTCGTGAATTCGAAAGCGGCACGTCGCAACATAGCCCCAGATTTGTGCGGAAATTTTGCTATTTAGTTTTATCCCGTTTGGTCAAAAAATGGCGGGGGTGCGGGGGGAAGAGGTCGCATTGGCCATCATTTCCTAGATTTTTCTTGCAGCCTGATCGAGGTTAACCGTGGTTGAAAATCTAACGTCATGGCATTTCAGTGCGGAACACCAGTCTTGCGGCATCCGATTCTTTGTCTTCCTTGTAGCCTGTGGACTTGCGCCAGCTCTCGTCTGCGGTCAGCAAGTCGCCACCGATCCTTCCAGCACGCACATTTTCCCTGCTGGTGGTCGACGTGGCACCGAGGTCAAGGTGCAGGTGGGAGGAGAGTGCATCCCGCCGGGGACACGCTTTCGGATCTGGGGAGAAGGTCTGACAGCCCCGTCTGAGTTGGGAGATCGTGTGACGGGAAATTACGTCCCGTCACCTCGCCGAAAACCCAGTGAGCAACCAGTGACACATCCGACAGAATGGACATCGCATATCACCATCGCGGCTGATGCGTCACTGAGCCCCGGCCTGTGGCGGTTGAGTTGTGCCCGCGGCGGAACTGGAGGGCGTCCGTTTATCATTGGCGACCTGCCCGAATTGATCGAGAGCGAATCGAACTCCGAACCGGCAGACGCCCAGCAGGTCGAGCTGCCCATCACGATCAATGGCCAGATTGCCGGTGAATGTGATCTGGACTATTTCAGTTTCTCTGCCCATGTCGGCGATGTGGTAAAGGTTGATACTGTGGCCGCGCGACTGGGATCAGCATTGGATCCGATCGTCCAGATTTTTGACCCAGCGGGGCACCGCATTGCGGCTCAAGAACTGCGTGTTGGGGCAGACCCTGTGCTGGCATTTCGCGCTGACGTCACCGGTGAATATCAGCTTCTGATTTCCAGTGTTACGTTTCGAGGAGGCCCGGCGTTTGTGTACCGGGTTACATTGTCTACAACGCCGTTTCTGCGGTTTGCCTATCCGGCAGGCGGTCAGACGGGGAGAACAGAAACAATCAATTTCTTCACACTGAGCGGCGACGGACATTTCCTGCCACAGCCACACACGGTCAGTTTCCCTGGAACCACGGGACCTTTCTGGACCCGGCATGGCGACAGTAGTAATGCGGTTCCGCTGCTAACGGGAAACCTGCCTGAAACCAATGAAAGCACAAACAACAATCTGCGGGAGTCGGCTACTGAACTCCGTTTGCCACAGGTCATGAATGGGCAGCTCGAATCTTCGACAGATGAAGATTGGTATCGCTTGGCTTGTCGCGGAGGCACATCGCTGTCGATCGAATGTCTTGCGCAGCCGGGCTGGTCGGCGGCGTTACCGCTTGTCACTCTTGTGGACGCACAGGGAAGTCTAGTGTCAGCGGCGAATGCTATCCAAGCAGTTGATGGAACAACTCGAATCCTCTGGCAACCACCCACCGACGGTGAGTGGTGGCTGCGGGTACGCGATCTACAGCACGGTATCCGGGGTGGCCCCGACTTTATTTACCGGCTAACTGTACAGGAAGCAGTGCCAGACTTCTTGTTATCCTCCAAAGTGGACGTGATCAACGTGGTTCAAGGCGCCCGCGTGGAGGTGGATATCGCCATCCAGAACGTGGGCAGTTTTTCTGGTCCGATCGAACTCATTGCGGAAGGAATTCCGGAAGGTGTGACCGTCGAAGGAACCCAGATCGCAGCCGGTCAAACATCAGCGAAGCTAGCCTTCGTTGCGACGGAGGAAGCTCGATCCTGCGATGTGATGCTGCGAATTCGGGGTAAAGCGGAAATTGCCGGGGCGACGATCGAGCGGCCTGTCCGAGCCATGCATCTGGGACATGATCCAGATGGAATCGGCATCGAATCTTCATCTGTCAATCATGTGCAACTTACGATCGTCCACAAACCGGTCTTCCGCCTGTATTGCAATGAAGCTTATCAATACGCCCACCGGGGTACGGTTTATCCTTACCTGATGGAAGTCGAGCGTTTGAACGGTTTCGATCAGCCGATCCATCTGGAAGTTGCCGATCGCCAGATAAAAGATCTGGACGGAATCGACATTCCCGCGACCACGATCGCTTCGGATCAGTCCAAGTTCATGCTGCCGCTTTATCTTCCAGAGACGATGCATATCAATGTTCAAGCTCACTCCAATGTGTACGCGCAGGGACACGTGGCATTTGTAGATAAGTTTGGACAGCGGCAGACGATGCTCGTCGTTTCCACCATGCGTTGCATGATTCGAACATTGCCGACCGTCGTGAGGCTGAGATGCCTTAATCGAGAACTTCCTGCAACGACAAAGAGCAGGGTCATGTGTTCTCTGGTGCTGGATCGGACGCCAAATTTTTTGGGACCAATGCAGATTCAGCTACTCGATCCGCCCTTAGGGATTTCGGCCGAGGCAATCACCATCGCCGCTGGAGAAACCACGGCTGACGCGGCGATTGATGTTGAGAAATCTATGACGCTTGCTTCATCCATTCCACTGCGGTTCCGAGCTGTCGGATTGATGGACGGCGATGTGCAAGTTGTGAGTGAGGCGTTGGTCACACTTGTTCTCCCGGCGGGTGCCGCTCTTGATGAGCATCAGGAAGTGTTACCGAACTGACGCAAGTAGACTCTGCCAGATCTGTTGGGTCAACGAAAAGGGAACTCCGAGTGTCTCAGAGTCCCCTCTTGCAATTGCAATTCATCCCAGAAAGCTTGCAGCCGCAAGGCTAATCAAACTTCCTTAGACGAAATCCACGTCATCATCTTGCGGAGTTGTTTGCCCACCGTTTCAATCAAGTGACCTCGTTCACGGCGACGCGTTGCGAGAAACGATGCTTGGCCAGCTTTATTTTCAAGCAACCAGTCGCGGGCAAATTGACCACTCTGGATTTCCCCCAGAATCTTTTTCATTTCGGCTTTGGTCTGTTCAGTGACGATGCGATTGCCTCGCGTATAGTCACCATATTCAGCGGTGTTCGACACGCTATAACGCATGTAATTCAGACCACCTTGGTAGAACAGATCCACGATCAGTTTTAGCTCATGCATACATTCAAAGTACGCCATTTCTGGCTGGTAGCCAGCTTCAACCAGCGTCTCGAATCCAGCCTTGACTAAGGCACTTACGCCGCCGCACAGGACGACCTGTTCGCCGAACAGGTCAGTTTCGGTTTCTTCGGCGAATGTGGTTTCAATCACACCGCCACGAGTTCCGCCAATGCCTTTGGCATAAGCCAGTGCCAATTGTCGCGACGTTTCCGAAGCCCCTGCACTCAACGCGATCAGACTCGGCACCCCCCCACCTTTTTCATACTCGCTGCGGACAAGATGTCCAGGTCCCTTGGGAGCAACAAGGGCTGCGTCTACTCCCGGTGGAGGCTGAACCTGTCCGAAGTGAATATTGAATCCATGGGAACACATCAACAAATTTCCGACCTTTAGTTTGGGCTTGATGTCGTTGCGGTAGACATCGCCCTGCAATTCGTCGGGAAGCAGAATGTTAATCAAGTCGCCCTGATCAGCAGCTTCGGCCGCCGAAACAGGTTTGAACCCGTGGCTGACGGCAAGATCGTAGTTAGGACCACCGGGACGCTGCCCTACAATCACAGTGCAGCCACTGTCGCGGAGGTTTTGAGCCTGAGCATGGCCTTGACTTCCGTAGCCGATGATCGCGATTGTCTTGCCTTTCAAAAGGCTCAGATCCGCATCGTCGTCGTAATAGAGTTTGACCGCCATTTCTTCAAATTCCTGTCTGAAAACAAAATTTGGGTGAGGACAACCGACATTCGTAGCCACAGTCGGATGAGTGGCAGAAGCACCATCAACAGCAAAACACGCTCGGACGCAAGATCCCCTCGAAGACGAATCGTGCGTCCCAGTGCGAATTGAACCGAGGGGGCACGATCAAAACAAGCGAGCAGCCACGTTCATCGCATCAAACCTGAAAATCCCCGTGGATGAAAGGATCAGCACGAGCGGACAATGGCTTTTAAGTCGGGTTTCGTCGCCCGATTGTCAGTCTTGGAAGCGAAATATCGAGATTTTGACAATCTCTGCCACTGCTGGAAGCTTCCACACGCACCGCAAGGCGCAACAAAAAAGGCGAGTCAAAGAAGACTCGCCTTGCAGCTAAAAACAGCCGATCATTCAGCTTGGCGCTTCGGACTACTGCATTTCTAGTTCACTTGGCTGGTTGGCACGGCGAGCCCGCATTTCAGCTCGGCGGCGATCACGACGGGCAATATCACTGGGTTTTTCGTAGAATTCACGCTTGCGCATTTCTTTCTTCACACCTGCATGTTCGACAAGTTTTCGGAACCTACGAACAGCCTCATTCACACTTTCATTATCACGCAAACGCAACTTAACCACAAAAATCCTCCTCTGGGGAAACTGAACAAACGAATAGTCTCATGCCATTCCGCTGCTTGAATGTAACAAACCACTGTTAAATTTGCAAATTGCACAAGTACCGCATTTGCCAACTGCGGGGAAACCTGTCAGCCTTGGACATTGCCGCGACAGCCGGCGGCTCTTGGCATGTTTTTTCGGTGTAAGCTGATGGGCTTAGCTGCGATTCACGTTCTTTTGTTACCGATCACAGCGTTATCGACAGAATATGCTCATGACCCGCGATTGCATCTACATAATTGATACATTTTCGCTGATGTTTCAGGTATTCCATGCGATTCCTGCGATGACCGGAACTCAGGGGCAGGCCACGAACGCGGTATTCGGGTTCACGCGAGATATCCTTGGGATTTTAGACCGAAAACCGTCTCATCTCGTGTGCGCGTTCGACTCACCAGGTCCAGGAAAGCGGCACGCAATCTTTGACGCGTACAAAGCGAACCGGGCAGAAATGCCGGAGGATCTCCGGCCGCAGATTCCTCTCATTAAAGAGTTGCTGGCTGGTTTTCGTATCCCGATTGTGGAATGTGCCGGGTGGGAAGCAGACGATGTGATCGCCACGATCACCACAGTGGCTTCGGCGCGAGAGATGGAAGTAGTCATTGTGACGAGCGACAAAGATGCTCGGCAGTTGTTGAGCCCAACAGTACGAATGCTCAACTGTCGCAAGAATACGTTCTTCGACGGAGCGGCCTTGATGGCCGCTTGGGGCGTGCGCCCGGATCAGGTGGTTGATTTCCAGTCGCTGGTGGGTGATTCCGTCGATAACGTTCCTGGCGTACCGAAGGTTGGCCCCAAGACTGCCAAGACTTTATTGGAAACATATGGAACGCTCGATCATGTGCTGGCAAACGCCGACAAAGCACAAGGGAAAAAACTGCAGGAGAATCTCATCGCGTTTGCCGATCAGGCCCGCATGAGTCGTGAACTTGTCCGTCTGCGAACAGATCTGCCGCTTAAGATTGACTTTGATGCAGCCCGCATTCAGACTCCCGACCGCGCGACACTGCATGCCTTCTTCAAGTTGCTTAATTTTAGCCGCTTCGCTAGTGCCATGCGGGACGAAGGGGCTGCGGAGAAGCCGATGATGATTGAGAACGTCCCCTTGCAACAACTCTCGAGCGTCATTGCAGCATCTGCCCCGACTGCTGCCGACTCGGCAATCGCCCAGCCTGTCCTTCGCATCCGGCAGCAATCGCTGTTTGAATAACGCTCGACCCGCATCACAGGTTCAGGAGAGGTTGCTCCTCCGTTCCGCAAACATTCAGCCCTGTTTTGCTGCGCGAACGCGTGAGCCCATCCAGAACGTCATCTCAGGGGCGTTTTCCGGAAAACTATTGAGCATTAGCTGCACGAGGCGACGGTCGTCGTCATGCACAGGAGCCGCTAGTCCTTCTGTATCCGGAAAACTGTGTCGCATTCCAGCCAAAATTAGAACCCACGAAGTACTGCGATGACTGAGTCCCGTCTGATCGCCTCGATCATGAAGGAATTCCAACGCCCGGTCTTTGTTAAATGCATACTCCCACAGATCGTACTGGCCCATGATCGAGCAGCAGAGCAGATCCGTCCAACGTTCCGTCGATTTTCGCAGTTGTTCAATCGCCAGCAAATCTTTCGACGAGATTCCATCATCGGTAAGGATCACACTCAGAGCTTTATGCCGCACGGCCAGATGCCCCAGAAAAATGTTGCGTGCGACCGGACGAATGCGGTCGATGCCGTTGTGTGCGTCTCGTGCGAGGAGCAGCACAGTCCAGATGCGTGAGATCATTTCGTTGATTAAAATCTGTTCTACAATGGTCTGTGTGGTTTGTCTTCCCGCAACTTTCTTCACCACATGCCGACGGTCATTGAATTGCTGACTGCGTTCCAACTCGCTCAGATCCTTCATCCAGCGATTGAAGCGATTACGGCTGAGAACGTAATAGTCGCCGATGTCTTCGGTCGAAACTTCGCCTGGCTGTTCAATGAACAGCCGGCCATGAGCAGACATGATTGCTGCAACTTCGGTCAGATAGGCCAATTTCACGGGTCATCCAATACCAAATAGCGAAGAATGGTCGTTTGTATTTAGGTTGTTCCAAATCGAATCTGTGACAAGGGATGGAGATCGCAAATTGGGGGCCATTTTTAGCCAGAGACGTGATTTGTGGGCAATGCAGGGCGACTCTGAGCCGGGCAACGCGTTGTGGGCGTGGGAAATTGCCGCGTCTTTCCGCAAAAGATTGAATTGAAATTCCTGTACGAATGCCGACTTTGAGTCAATTTCAGACGAGGAGGAAGTGGTACTTCCACGACGTTGTGTTGTCAAAATGCCACATCGAGCGTTGCGTGTCAGGGGAGTTTGTCCACCGGCAGTAGTTGCCGAAAGACATGGCATATTGCTGGCTTTAAGCATGTCATGGCGAGGATGCCGTGGATTGCGTGACACGCGTGAAACTTGCATCTTTACGCTCAGGTTGCCTTCCTGCTAAATTCCATGGTGTTCAAGTCCGGTCACGGGCTTTCAGATCCCAAGGACGGGAGCAGAATTGATGTCGTTTTCGAAGTGTGGTTTTCTCCTCAGCGCACTCGCATTGTTAGCATCCATCGGTTGTGGTGGTGCAGCATCCGACGGCACAGATCTCGATGCGGATTTGATGAGTGAATTGCTGGGACCGGAAGATGAATCAGAGCGGGGTGCCAAGGTTCCGCAAGAGCATGACGCCGCAGACTCCGATTCTGGCGACGTACAGGCTGTCAGCAATTCATTGAAGCGAAGGGACTCGACCAGCAACGTGACGACACCGAGCGGTGAAAAACTGGAACTGCGACTTAAGCGAGGGGACCGTTTTCCGTTGGTAAAGACGATTGAGCAAAGGCTGGAGCAGAAATCCGACGTCGCTCCAGCCATGGCACGTACCAAACTGGAACTGACCATCATCATCACAGTTGAAGACGTCAAGCCCGACGCCATTTGTCTCGGAGTTCAGTATTCCCGCGTGGTCTATCAGCACGATATCAACGGACAACAGCTAGCATACGATTCAGGCAATCATCGCGGCGCAGTTCCTTGGGACGCGATCCCCTATGCAGGCATGGTCAACAACGGATTTTCGTTCTGGTTGGGGCGCAATAACAGTATTCGGGAGCTTATCGGTTATCAAGATTTTCTTGAACGCTGCGTCGCGAATGTACCGTTGGCTCGTCGCGAAACACTACTTTCAGAAATCAGTAACCGCTTTGGTGACGATGGTGTGGCCAACTTTGTGGACGACAGCATCGGGCTGTTGCCATATGACGATACGGTCGATGAAGCCGCCGCCACGCGAGTGATGCCGGGAGATCAATGGACGCGCGAACGTCGCTTAATGCAACCCGTGCCCATCCATCTAACGTCTGTGTACCGTCTAATCTCATTGGACGATGTTGCTGCCCAGATTGAAATTACAGGCCGAGTCGCAGGCGGCGAAGCGGCGGCGGCGGCAGATCCTAGTCGCCTGCGAATCATCGGTGGTCAGAGTATAGGACAGTGCCTCGTCGATCGAGCAACGGGGTTGCCACTGCAAATGAATCTGTCCCGATTCATTAAGATGCAACTGACAACCTTGGATAATCAGCAAGTGATCCAAGAAAAGCACATCGAAACAACAATCCGTTCCTTCCCTGAAATGCGGGGCGTGACTGTGGGGGTCCAGCCACCAGTGTCCAATGTCCAGCAGGTGGGTGGTATTCGCACTCAGTCTGACGCGGTGGATCCAATTCCGGTGCAGGACGACAACACTCGTCCGGTGCGGGCCGTATATCCCAACTAACCCGGCGTTTCTCTTGGTATCGGATGTGCGGTAAAATGCCCAACTCCGCGCGCCTTGTCCAGCTCAATTCTCAATTGGCATGGCGGAAGTGCTACGGGACCCCTGCCTCAACCATTTGGCCGCCGAACTGACCTGGTCCCGGGCCGAGCTGAATGATGTAGTCGGCGTAAGCGATGAGTGCGGGATCGTGGTCGACCACGATCACAGAATGGCCGGTTTGCAGGAGGAAGTCTAGGCATGTCCGCAGGCGTTCAATATCCTGCAGATGCAGTCCGTTGCAGGGTTCGTCGAGTAGAAACAAGGTGCGGCCGACTTTAGTGAGTGCTGCAGCTTTGCGATTTTTTGCGATGGTGTCACCGTCATCGAGCGGAATCCCGGCCAGCAATGCGGCGATTCGTAGGCGTTGAGCTTCTCCGCCCGACACGGTGCTCAGGGGTTGCCCAAGTCTGAGATAGCCCAAGCCGACCTGACGCACGGCGTTCAGACGTTGCTGAATTTTGTGATGCCCATTAAAGAACGTGAATGCTTCGTCACTGGTCATGGCAAGAATTTCATGTACAGAACGGTCCCGATAGCGAATCTCAAGGACGTCAGCCCGAAATCGTCGTCCCCCACATTCTTCACATGTCGTGTGAATGTCAGCAAGGAATTGCATGGCCACGAGCACCACGCCGCGGCCTTCACACACGGGGCAGCGACCACCCGAAGCTGAATTGAAACTGAATATTCCGCGGCCAAAATTGCGTTTTTTTGCCTCATGTGTCTCCGCCAACAGAATTCGAATTTCGTCAAACACGCCGATCCATGTCGCAGGGATGCTGCGTCGGGATCGTTGCACGGGGCTTTGGTCCAGCAGTAACACACTCTCGAGTTGTTCACTGCCGTCAATGCGTGCAATTGTTCCTGCGCCGGATAATGGGGCAGTGAGTTGCAATCGACGGCAAAGGTTCGGATAGAGAGAGTCCACGATCAGGGAACTCTTACCGCTGCCACTGACGCCGGTAACGGCACACAGCACTCCAAGCGGAATTTTCACCGAAAGGTCATTAATATTGTGACATTGAATCCCGGTCAGTGTCAGCCACTGCTCCGGCTGGCGGCGTTGCTTCAAGACACTTTTTGCAGAGACCGGACTCATTCGCAATTGCCTGCCTGTCGCGGTATCGACTTCCATCAGTTCACGGGGCGAACCTTGGAAGACGACAGTGCCACCGGAGACTCCAGCACCGGGACCTATTTCGATAACTTCGTCAGCCGCCAGCATAAACTCCGGATCGTGCTCCACGACCACCACCGTGTTACCCCGTTGCTGAAGATCACGCACGGCAGTAATGATACGTTTTGTATCAGACGGATGGAGACCAGCAGTCGGTTCGTCGAGAACATACAACGTGTTGATAAGCCCGGAACCGAGCGCTGTTGTGAGCGACGCACGTTGAGACTCCCCTCCGGACAGGGTTCTCATGCTGCGATCAAGAGACAGATAATTCATCCCGCAATGGATCAGGAACGCCAACCTTCGAGCGGAGTGTTCGAACGCTGGTCGCAACGCCGATTGTAGGTTTGCGGAAAGTGATAATCGTGTCTCGGTGAGCCATGCCGACAGGTCGCCGATCTCCATGTTTACGACAGCCGGTAACGTCAAGCCTCGTAATTGCAGAGCCAATGCGTCGCGATTGAGTCGATTGCCGAGGCAGGCGAGGCAGCACGTCTCAACCTGCAGGTTGCTTGCCTTCGCAACTCTCGTTTTTCGAGGGTTGTCCGCCCTAAAAGTTCCCAGACCCGTCCCACCGCACTCCGGACAGGCCCCCAACGGCGAAGTGAAACTCAACAGTTCCGGCGATGGCTCGGGAAATTCTCGCGTGCAATCGGGACAAATGCGTTTGCCGGCGAATTGTTGCACGTGCCATGTCGTGTTGTCCACCACCTGAACTGATGAACTGACGTCGCTCGGGTCGCTGCAGACCGGCTCGATCTCGGTCAAAACCACGCAGTTGCCGTCACCGATCTTCATGGCAGCAGAAATAGATTCTGTCAGGCGATCCAGTTTGACTGCGTCTAATTTCACACGATCGACGATCACTGTCAACGGGACTGTGGCGAGAGCGGACTGTCGTTTGCGTGGAAGCATTGGGACGGCTGGCAGTATTTCCAATTCCTCAAGTCGAAACATGTGGTTATTGTGAATAATCCGCGTGAACCCGTTTCGCAAGAGGTCCGCCCGCACATCAGGGTATGATGTGTGATCGACGTGCTTCATAGCGCCGATCATGATGCGATTTCCGCGTGGTGGCTCAAAAATGGTGCCAGCCACAGACTCTGCCGACATCGTGTCGACCGGTCGCTGACAGTCCGGGCAGACCACACGTCCCGCCCGGGAGAAGATCACGCGGAGCGATTCGATGATCTCAGTTCGCGTACCCAGCGTACTACGTGGTCCGTCGAAACGCATTTGCTGCCGAATGGCAATCGCCGGAGGAAGCCAGTTGATCCTGTCCACCGTTGGTCGTTCGATGCGATCCAAAAACTGGCGCGCGGAAGGCGAAAACGTTTCGACATATCGTCGCTGTCCTTCAGCATAGAGCGTATCAAATGCCAAGCTGCTCTTGCCGGAACCACTCACGCCACAAATCACCGTCAACGCGTTGTGTCGGATATTCAGGCTGATGTTCCGCAGATTGTTGACGCGGACACCTTCGAGTTCGATGAATCGTCCAATCGCCACAATTCCGCCCGTAAGTTTTGCTCGCTTTAAATCCGTATCCCGAGAATCTAGCAGATCTCAGCCTAAATTCAAAAGCCGTCATTCGCTGTGACCCGGCCGAAACCGGCTTGTGGACAGAAACGGATGGAGACAAATATCGCAGGGGAAATCAGCCAACAGCCCCCATCAGGGATTTCAATTCACCAAACGAACGGCTTTGTTTACACTGACGCCGTCGTATACATGGAGTGGGTTTATAAATTCTGTGAGTGATGTGTCGTGGTCAAACTGCCGTCCGTAGAACTCCTTGAAAGTCGCCATGCTTTTCCGTGCCATTTTACCTTCAAAGTGATCGGGGCTGCAGAAGGTAATTTTACGGCACGCGTGGTGGCCTGTGTGCGGGATGAACTCGGCATGGAGACCGATCCTCCGTTTTCCTTGCGAAATACCGCACATGGCAGGCATGTGGCGGTCACGCTCGAGCCCATGTGTGAATCATCACAGCAGGTTTTAGCGGTCTATAGTCGCTTATCCGGGATGGATGGTCTGGTGATGCTGTTGTAGTTCTGTTGTTAGTCTCTTCTGCATCCCATCGAGGCATTCGGCGACGGGCTGGAGACAGGACCAAGCTGAGGAACACAACCTGGTCCTGATGCCCGAACGCATTAACGGCGTCAATCGACAGTGCCGGACTATCGCCATCGTCTAACACTAGGCGCAGATAATCGCGCTGGATCTTCGGGAGGTGGACAGTGAGATGCTCCTGCTGAAAGTCCCGCAACTGGATAAGCCACCAGCCAAGAGTGGCTACGGCATCGTCCACCATTTTATAAAGCAGCGTTGCGGAAAACAGCGAGAAGCCTTTATTTCACGGGATATACTCATGGTCAGTGGATGGGCACGAATTTCGACGAACGGAGTCTGCGGTTCCAATTTGTGCGTGGGATATTGCGTGTTTGATTGAGATTAAAACCGCAATGGTTGCATAGGTGGTGGCCGCGATTTTCGATCTGGAGGTCTAGGGATTGCGGCATCTCAGCGTCAGGGGAGCAGTCATCAAAGCGAGTTAGTTAGCGACGCGATGGAATTACCGCGTTTCGAAGGCTTTTTATTGATTTGAAAGATTCTTGAACGAAACGCCATGCGAATTCGCACTATTCAGTCACGGGGACCATAACTGCTGCAAATCGGGAGATTGACATGCGATTGACGCTGCGAACTCTATTAGCCTATCAGGACGACCGCTTGTCTGCGGCGAATGCCAAGGAGTTGGGGCAGAAAATTGCAAACAGCCCTTTTGCATCGGAACTTGTCGAGCGAATTCGCGAGGTCAAACGTCGGCGGCGACTTGCAATACCCGACAAGCCGGTCGCGATAATTGATGCCAATTTAATAGCCGAGTATCTGGACGACCAGTTAACACCAGAGCTGGTGGCTCAGCTCGAAAAAGAATTTCTAGCATCTGACGCCATGCTTGCGGAAGTGGCTTCGGCCCATGAGATTCTTGGACTCTTGAGCGACCCTGTCGCTGTAGAACCGCGTCTGCGTGATCGTCTGTACGCGTTTGATCCGTCCGGAAAGACAAATATTACACGAGACGCGACTGGGGATAATTTGGAAGACCCAAAATCACGGAGAGACGATGGAAGTGAATGGAAACCCTTGTTATCGACGGAAAAATCATCGCGACAGATCCAAGTTTTTATCGTAGCTGGCTTGATCATTCTTTGGCTCGGCGTAGTTGTTTCCGATTCAGTCTTGTTTGGGCCTAAAGTGGCTCAAGTCGATGTGGCGATTGTTGCAGTTGAGGCAGATCAAGAAAGCCCGCTTGCAGACAAACTCGAACGAGGTCCAATCCCGGCCACTGCCCCGGACAACGCCGATGCCATCAGACCTGATGACGCAACGTTAGAAACCGGCATGCACGATGTGACGGAGAGTGCAAGCGCAACACCTGGGGATGCCAATCCCAGCCAACAGCCAACGGTCAACGCCCCTGCCGTTGCGCCTGCGCCCATCGCTGCGGCGGTCGAGGTCGGACTGCAAAATCCTGTTCTCTCCGGCGATGGTCCAGATGCTCTGACAGGCATTGTGGATCCTGTTGGCGGGGAACCGGAGGACGTTGTCAATCCCTCGAAAGTCAGCAGTCCCTTTCATGTCATGGCCAGCAACAAAACCTTTTTTGTATTCGATGAAACAATTGACCGTTGGATGAAGCTGGGTCAGATTCCAGGCGGTGAAATTGTCTCGACATCTCGGAATACCGCTGACTGTGAATTATTGTTTCAGCAACGTTGGTTTGCAGTTGCCGAACCATTTTCTGCGAATCTCACAGCGGAGGAACGCGGCTGGAACGCGATGCTGATGGGCACTGTCCTTGCGCGACTTTCCCCCGGCAGCGTGCAAGGACTGGAGGTCTTTTCTGGCCGCATTAAACTCTTCGTCGACAGAACGCAACCGTGGGTTGACGACAACTTACCCGTTTTTAGCCTGAAGACAGCCCGTGTCACATCTCGATTTGTTCTTCATTCCAAGGATACAGTCGTAGGCCTTGAAGTCCTTCCGGTCGCCAATATGTTGCAAGCGGACAAGCAGGTGGATGTGACTGCGTCTGCAGCTGAGTTGCTGCATCTAACGGGAGCAGATTTTAGAGTCAAAGTGACCGTGGTAACGGGAGAGGCAACCGTGCAACTTTCGGGCATCGAACAGGGCATCGTTTTGACCAAGGGCACGAGCCTCTCATGGTTGGCGCCTGGTCCTTCAGATTCTACCGTGGGATCCTCAACGCCCGAAGATATTATTTCCGACGACGGCAATCAGATTGCTGCTGTTCCGACATGGCTGCATGGTGATACCACGCCAGTTCCTGAGGCTACAGTCTTGGACGCCCAGATTACAGACGTCCTTGCAAAAGGCGATGATCCGGCGCAGGCGATGATCGCATTACTGTCGGATCGCAATCCGCAGTTAGGTGTTCGAGCAGCCTATATTCTCAGGGCGACGTGTGACATCGAGCGTCTCCTGTCGGCCTTATTCGAGCCGTTGGATGAGTCCGTACATCGGGCAGCGATTGACGGATTGTCACAAATCGCCAACGGTTCGTCAGGGGGTCGAAACACCATTCGGAATGCTTTGGAGACGCGGTTACCGATGTCGGAAGTTGAACTCACCGTGTCCCTGTTGGCAGGTTTCGGGGACCCGGAAGCGCGGGATGCTGACTATTGTCAAATCGTCGTCGATTTATTGAACAATGATCGACTTGCGACGAGAACGTTGGCGTTTTATCGCATTCAGCAGTATTCAAACGACCGACTGGGATATCAACCAGAAGCCGAATCCTCCCGTCGTCGCGATGCCATGCGTCGCTGGCAAAAGTTTCTCGAGCGAAATGGCGGAAAACTGCTTCCTTAAGCCACGAAATCAAACGCACCCAGACGTTAACCCCACAGACTTTAGTGCCATAAAGATTCTTGTTTGAGACTGCGCCATGCATTATAAAAGGTAACGCACGTCTTTCGTCGTACCATAGAATTCTTCAATCGGACGTTATTGAATCAGGCGACGTACATGACTGTGCACCCTTCAAAAGCACACTGTAGATTCATGCGTTTGTTCACACTTCTGCTGACTCTAATCTCAACCACTGCGGATGCATGGGCATTTCAGCAGACGGTTTTGGATCGCCCTGCGCAAGAGCGCTGGCACCTAGGATATGAGATGTTTCAGATGTTGTTGGAGGAAAAAGGACTTGCGGCGGAACAGTCCTGGGATGTGGCTTTATCATCACCGGCAGAGTCGGTTGTCGTCGTGTGTGGTGACTTGCAACAGATTCAACCCCGTGAATGGCTGCGAGCTCGTCGATTTGTGGCGCAGGGCGGCGCGCTACTAGTGGCGTCAGAAGGGAGTTTCAAGTTCCCCGGCGTCTGCGCGTTTTCTGCAGGAGCAGCGACGGCGAGCCATTCGGCTGATCGTTATCTGTCGTTCGCCGACTGTATGCGGATTCGCCGCCTGAAGTCAGAAGATGAACTGGTAAAAGGCGTGGGCGAGATTGTGGTCAACCGCACGGGCTGGCTTTCGACACCCACCGACGATTCCCTTAACTGGCAGGTATTGGCGTCGATGCCTGCCACCACGTTGCCGGCGGCTAGTCGGAATCAGCCCCTGATTCTGGCAGGTCGCGACACGGCCCCTCAAACCGGCTTGATGATTTTAGTAGCCGACGAAAGTCTATTCACGAACGGAATGCTCTGGCACGGCGATAATGCGATCTTCGCAATTCAGGCAAGCGAAATCCTGTGCCGCGGAGGTCGACGACAATTACTTTTCGTTCGCGACGGAATGCCGCTCCGCGGTTATCGCGAGAACTCTGGTATGCAACCGCCTGACCCAAAGTTGCCGAGCCCACCAAAAATTCCGCCAAATAGTGAACTGCCGGAACCTGATTTCGCCACAAAATTGCGGGTGGCGAATGCGGTAATTGACAAGGTTCAGGGGGCTAATCTGGTTAACGAAGTGCTGCGGGATCGCCCGCGACAGATGAGGCCACTGGCTTACCTGCGGACGGTATTGCTAATTTTGCTAGCCTTGGCGACGTTGTGCGTGCTCTGGCGTTTAATGCAAAAGCGTGTAAATCTTCCGGCGTTGCCGCGTCCAAGATTTTTGCAGTCGGTATTCGGCGTCATGTCCGCAAGGCAGATTTCGAAATCAGAATTTGGCACAGCGATTGTTGTGCTGGCGCGAGACTTGTGTGTCGAATTAACAGGATCTCGCATAGAAACTGACTGGATTCGCTGCTTGTCAGTGCACCCATCGACACCAACCGAAACTCTGAGTCGTAGTCAGCGTCGGGAACTGACCGAGATTCTAGCACTTGCCTTGCGCGGGGCCACGCTTCATTTATCGAGACGCAGATTCCAAGCCCTCGGCCGTGCTATCCGAGAACTTCGAGAGCAGCACCGGGTGTCGCCAATTTTCTGAACCGAAGAGGATGCGTCATCGGTCACTGTTTTAAGAAAGCCAACCACGCTTGCGTTTCTCGTGAGTGCAGAAGAAACTCCCGCTTGTGAACAACAGGATGCTGTCTCCAGTGTCAGAGTTCAGCTAGAATCACCAACGTGAGCTTGCGGATTATTGGTTGAATCATTGGATGCGTGACGCGGCTCGCAACACATACCTTCGATGTGGAAATCTTAAAAAAACGCGATCCCATGCTGCTGCAGATATTGATTTAAATTCGTAAACGAACAATCCTCTGGTGGCATTCTGCCAAAAGCTCAGGACAAAACAGAACATGAAAACAAACCCTGTGAAGGCTGCGCTTGCTGCCGGACAGCCTCAAGTTGGTACATGGCTCTCGTTCGGTGATGTGTTTACGGCACGACTGATGGCCCGAACCGGGTTCCCGTGGCTGACCGTAGA
>QWQG01000076.1 GCA_003670925.1 Planctomycetota bacterium
CGATATGTCACCGTTTCGATTTCAATCTGTTCGCAGTCGTCATTTTGTCCAAGCCCTTCCAATGGCAGACCGCAGCAGGGACAGACCTTGGCGTCGTCCGGAACATCGACTTCCTGAATGCGTGCGGGCAGGTGTGAATAGTCTCTCTGCTTCGGGGCCGAACTTCCCGGCTGCCGCCCACGTTTCTTTTTCGGGGCCTCCTGCCGCTGCTGCGGATCGTCGAGATGATTGCTGCGATCAATGCGTGATTGCTTTTCAGATTTCTTCCCGAAACGTTCATCTTTGAGCTGCCGAATATCGGCCTTCGCAGCATCAAGTTCGGCCTGCAATTTACTATTCCGCTCAACCACCCGAGCAGGCATGCTCTTCCAATATCCAACCTCACGCCGCAGCTCGATGTTTTCTGCACGCAGTTCCGCGACTTCGTGACGCAATTCCGCCATCAGAGTCCGTCACGACTCCAACTCTTGCTCAACCGGATTCCATTCCCGACCTGCGGCAGTCATCATGCCGAAAACTAAATCATCCCGGCAATCTCCGCCATCTCAGTTCCAAAAGCCCCACGCCTGCGGCGAATGTTTACGCTGTGGCAGACAAGCAAGTCAGTTCGGTGGATCTCAGTCCTCAGCGGATACGGCATTCAATAATCAGGCGAATGAGGTCGGTATCTCCCAGTTGTTCAACCTTCGTAAATCGAATGCGGACAGCATCCTGTCCGTCGCGAGTCGGTTGAATCTCTTGACTTTCGCCGATGGCGGCAATGGCTCCGAGCGTCACTTTTCCGGATGGGAAATATAAAATAAGATCGATACCGTCAGATCTTTTGGTATGAAGTTCCGCGACAGCCTTGCCACTTTTTGCCTCTGTCCAGTGAATCTTGCTGCGAATTCCATAGTCAACCTCATATTTGTCGAGATGCATTTCGACAACAGGTAACAGACGCTCCACAATTTTGATGTCCCAGACTCCACGACCAACTGCTGGTACTCCCTGCTTCATCAGGTGCCATTTACGCCCGAGGTGCTTCCAAGGCATCAGGTCCTCTGGATTTTTTGCTTCTGCCTTTGACAAAGCCAGATACGATTTCAGGGCCTGCTTCAGGAACTGGCGAAAGGCGGGTGTATCCACTTCCGACTTTTTCCAGACCTTAATCGTCACTTCCTGCCATGCCGTTTTCAGGTTTCGCGCTTTGACGCGAGGATCACTCCCGTAGGCTTGCACATCTTCCATCTCGTCGAGCGGCTTTAAGCCCAGACTGGCGTCCAGATCTTCAGTCGTAAACGCATTTTTCTTGACTCGAAAACACAACGCCAACAACCATTCGCCGCCACTTCGCGCGTGCAGAAACCAGCCGAGCCCTTTGTCGGCACGGATTTCCACAGTGGCTCGGTCATTCCAATTCGTGGGTGCGAGATCTGCTTCTTTTTCGAGCAGTTCGATCACATATTTCAAGGCCTGTCCGTCCCAGTTGCACGGCTGTCCTGTATGCGAGATCCGATCTTGAGTATGCCATTTGCGACCATCGACTTCCCACGGCAGTTTGGCAGATCGGCCAAGTTCTTCGATGCTGACATCCCCCTTTTGCTTCGCAGCCACAGCGCCTGCGTCAAATGTCTCAATCACGCCGCGTGCCGATTCGGCCAGAACCGCGGCGAGAAGTTCACCGGTCCAAGAACGTAGACCGAGTTGACTCGGGACGGCACTATCTCTGCTCCTCTGACTGATAACACTCTCTTCAACCTCAGCGGCACGAGACTTTGGCGTCTTGCGCTTAGCGCGTGTCGCATTGGCTTGAGGCGAAGGCTGGAGGGCGAAAGTCGCATGCGGATCTGAGCCGAGTCCACCTCCTGTTGCGTACGCGACCACATCCTCCGGAGTTCCTTGAACAACGATTTGTCCGCCGCCGGCACCGGCTTCCGGGCCAAGGTCGATCACCCAGTCTGCTGTCTTGATAACGTCTAAGTTGTGTTCGATGACAACGACCGTATTTCCTTGCTCGACCAGACTATTGAGTACGCTCAGCAGTTTAAGGATGTCATCAAAGTGCAGCCCCGTTGTGGGTTCATCAAGCAGATACAAGGTGCGACCCCGATTCGGACGACACAGTTCGGCAGCTAACTTAATCCGTTGCGCCTCACCACCGCTCAGGGTTGGTGCTGACTGACCAAGGGTCAGATATCCGAGCCCGATAGCTTCTAGGGTCGCCAGCGGTCCGCGGATTTTTGGCACGTTGGAAAACAGTTCCAACGCTTTGCTGATCGACATTTCGAGTACGTCGGCAATGCTACAGTCGTTGAATTTGACCGTCAGGGTTTCTGCATTGAACCGCCGACCTCGGCACGTCGGACATTCCACCCAGACATCGGGCAGGAAGTGCATTTCAATCTTCTGCTGCCCCATCCCTTCACAATCTTCGCAGCGTCCTCCTGCTCGATTGAAGCTGAAGCGTCCCGGCCTGTAGCCGCGTACTTTCGCTTCCGGCATCCGGCAGAAAAGTTCGCGAATTTCGTCGAACATCCCCGTGTAGGTTGCGGGATTTGACGCAGGCGTTGAGCCGATCGGATTCTGATCAACCAGCACGATCTTACTCAGATGTTCGACCCCCTTGAGTTCTCTAAAAGCCCCCGGAGTTTCCGCGATGATGTTTAATCGCCGCGCAACCGCTCGAGCCAGCGTGTCCATGATGAGCGAGCTTTTTCCTGATCCGCTCACTCCCGTAATACAGGTAAACGTTTTGAGCGGAATCCGCAGATCGACGTTTCGCAGATTATGCTGCTGAGCTCCCAAGAGTTCGACCCAATCATGAAAGCCGACTTGCCCCATGTTCGTGTGCTTCGGGCGGTTGCCCCGGCTCGGGTCGTCCTTTGCCTGATGCTGTGCTTTAGAGGAAGCCGGACTTAAGCCAAGTCTGCCCAGAATTCGTCGCACGGTTGGGACTGGAATGCAGCGGGTGCCTCCCAGATATCCACCAGTCATGGAGGCCTTGTTCTGCTTCAGTTCCGCCGGTGTTCCCTGAGCCACGACTGTTCCGCCTAGGCGTCCAGCGCCTGGCCCGAAGTCGTACAGACGATCCGCAGCGTCGAGAACTTCACGATCGTGCTCGACCAGCAGCACTGTATTGCCGAGATCTCGGAGACGCTTCAAGGCAATCAATAAGCGTCCGTTGTCGCGAGGATGGAGGCCAATTGTCGGTTCGTCCAGCACGTACAACACGCCTGTCAGGGATCTTCCTGCTTGCCCTGCCAATCGGATACGTTGCGACTCACCCCCGGACAATGTCGGCATCGAACGATCCAGCGTCAGGTATTCCAATCCTACTTCGACGAGGAAGTTCAAACGATGCGTTGCCTCATTCAGCAAATCGCCGGCAATCTTCTTTTCGTCTTTCGTCAATTTCAGTCCCAGCAGGAACGCGAGCGCTTGAGACAACGGCATGCGACACAATTGAGGCAGCGTAATATTTCGGAGCCGCAGAGCAGAGGCTTCAGCTTCAAGCCGGCTCCCGTGGCAAACTGTGCAGTCTCGTTCGCCCGCCATTTCGATCAAAGATTTGCGATGCGAGAATGACAACCGCGACGCCGCTTCAATGGCCGGATATAGCCCCTTATATTTGAAGCGGAATGTGCCGTAGCCCCATCGCTCCGCCGAGGAAAATTCGTCAGCTGTGTTCAAATCCCGCCGTGGGAGCAGCGGCGGGCTAGCATGCCTCACTTCAATCCAAGTATTGTCATCGCCATACAAGACGAGTCGCTGCTGCGGGGGACTCAGTAAATACCACGGCAGATCCAGCGGCAGCTTAAATGTCGTTGACATGGAATCGAGCATCATCCGGAACGGGGCGTTCGTCTGCGGATCCGGCCATGCGCCGATCGCTCCGTCCAGCAGACTACGTTCGGGGCTTGTCACTAGCATTGCCTGATTGGCGCCGAATTCCGTTCCTAGGCCTTCGCACGCGTGACACCAACCGAGGGGACTGTTGAACGAAAACTTCTGCGGGGTCTGACGTTCGAATGAACGCTGACATGTGCGGCACGACAGATGCAGGCTGTATCGGTGTTGAATCCATTGCGGCTCATCTTTGGTCGTCTCTGCGACCGCGACGTGGATGATGCCTTTACCCAGATCTAACGCCGCTTCGATGGAATCGGCAATCCGACTCCGCTGCTTAGCATCCACCGAAATTCGATCCACAACCACCGCAACGTTATGGGCTTGGCGATGATCGATCTCCGGAACCTCAGCGACCGGGTAGGTCTTGCCATCGACACGAACACGAGCGAAGCCGTTCGCCCGCAAGCGATCCCACACCCTTGTAAATGTCGTCGAGCGATCGACTTCCAGCGGTGCCAGCAACAGCAACTTCGCGCCGGCCCCCAACTTCATCACGCTGTCAACGATCTGATCGGTCGTCTGCTGTACGGCTGGCACACCACATTCTGGACAATACATTTCCCCCATCCGCGCAAACAGAATTCGCAGGTAGTCATAAACCTCCGTCACCGTGCCCACGGTGGAACGTGGCGTGGATCCAACAGTCTTCTGCTCGATTGCAATCGCAGGACTCAAACCTTGAATACTCTCCACACGCGGCTTTGGCATCTGCCCCAGAAATTGCCGTGCGTAGGAAGACAGGCTTTCGACATATCGGCGCTGGCCTTCGGCGTACAATGTATCCATCGCCAAGGATGTTTTGCCACTCCCGCTGGGACCACAGAAGACACTCATTTGCTCACGTGGCACTTCAAGATCAATACCCTGTAAATTGTGCTGCGCTGCACCGACGATGCGAATCGTCGGGCTCTGAATAAACGGGTCGCTCTTTCTCTTTGCAGTTTTCCCCTTCTTGGCCCCGCCTTTTCGTTTGAAACCCGGCAGCACCGTCCGCAGGGCGATGCCCGTGTAGGATTCATCACATGCCGCGACTTCTTCCGGCGTCCCTTCAATCACAACCCGTCCGCCGCCGGCGCCACCTTCAGGGCCGATATCAATGATCCAATCGGAAGTTTTGATCACATCGAGATTATGTTCAATCACGATGACCGTATTCCCCGCTTCCACAAATCCCTGCAGGACCTCAATCAGTTTTTTTACGTCAGCAAAGTGCAGACCAGTCGTCGGCTCATCGAGCAGATAGAGGGTGCGGCCGGTCGAACGCTTTCCAAGTTCACGAGCCAATTTGACACGCTGTGCTTCCCCCCCGGATAAAGTCGGCGATGCCTGACCAAGTTTCATGTAATCCAGACCCACATCGCAAAGCGTTTGCAGCATCCGGTGGATCTTTGGGAAACTCTCGAACAACTTCAAGGCTTCGCCGATATCCAGATCTAGGATGTCGGCAATGCTGTGCTCGCGGAACTTCACCTCGAGCGTTTCATGATTGAAACGTCGTCCTTCGCAGACGTTGCACGGAATCCAGATGTCTGCCAAAAAATCCATGTTCAACTTTGTAGCGCCGTGTCCCTCGCAGGCTTCGCAGCGTCCATCGGCGACGTTAAAGCTAAAACGACCTTCTTTGTAGCCACGCATCTTCGACTGTGGCAGTTGCGTAAATAACGTGCGAATTTCGTCGAACACCTTGACATACGTGGCTGGATTCGAACGCGGCGTGCGACCGATCGGCGACTGATCGATGTCGATGCCTTTGTCGATCTGTTCCAACCCGTCAATGCGTTTGTGCTTACCGGGATCGCCGACCCCTTTGTTGATGTCACGGTTAACGACTTGCCACAAAATATCGTTGACGACGGAACTCTTGCCAGAACCGCTCACGCCTGTCACGCTGATCAAACGCCCAAGCGGAAAGTGAACTGTCACCTCCTTCAGGTTATTGTGCGTCGCCTGATGCACAACGATGGAACCTCGCGGCGGGTTCCGCCTTACTTTCGGGATCTCAATCTTCTGCCGCCCCGACAGAAAAGCACCTGTGACGCTGCGCTCGCTCCTCAGCACATCCTCCACGCTCCCCTCGACAACCACTTCGCCTCCAAGGACGCCTGGGCCCGGGCCGAAATCGACGATATGGTCTGCCGCTCGCATGGTTTCTTCGTCGTGCTCCACGACGATCACCGTGTTGCCCTGATCGCGAAGTCGCTGCAGACTTTCCAACAGCATCGTGTTGTCGCGTGGGTGCAGTCCGATGGATGGCTCGTCCAGAATATACACGACTCCTACGAGCCCACAACCGATTTGTCCGGCCAAGCGAATCCGCTGTGATTCACCCCCAGAAAGTGTCGGTGCAGAGCGATCGAGCGACAGATAATTCAATCCGCACTGCAGGAGAAATCCCAAGCGACCGCGAATTTCCTTCAAAGCTTCTTCCGCAATCAATTGCTGAGTCGCGTCGAGCTTGAGCGAATCAAAGTACTCGGACGCAGCTTCGATTGAGAGCGCACAGACTTGGGGCAGACTGAGTTCCGGCGACAGTCCACGCGCGGCAAAACGCTTGCTTGTCGTGCGGAGTCGAACGTTGCGCGCTTGGCGATTTAATCGCTCACCATGACATGACGGACATGTGGCGACTTCCATGTACTTTTCCAACTGGCGCCGCCGCATGGGATTCTTCGCAACACGATAACTCTCCAGCAGCCGATTGGCCCAGCCTTCCCACTTGCCGCCGTGCTTCCATGCTCCGCCACGTGTTTTCCAGGTAAAAGTAATATGCCGTTCGCCGGTTCCGTACAACCATAATTGCTTCGCGGCTGCGGGGATCTCCATCCACTTCATCTTTAACAGAGAATCGACTGGCAGCCCACAATCCTGTTCGATTGCATTGGCCGCTCCGACAAGCAGATGCCGCGGCCAACGTCCGATCTTGGTCCATGTGGGTAGCAGGAGCGTAGCCCCTTTTTGAATCGACTTGGTTTCATCAGCGATCAGATGATGCAGCGGAAACCCGTGCCGCATCCCAAGACCATTGCAATCCGGACACATGCCAAGCGGGCTGTTAAAACTGAATAATTGCGGACTTGGAGGATCGTAACTCATGCCGCTTTCAGCACAGGCATAGTGCGCACTGTAAAGCCGATCTGTTGGTCGGAGAGTCGGAATAGCGGCAGACAAGTCAGGCTGCCCCGCCGCTTCTTCTTCCATGTCACTAGGCGATTCCGCGACCATGTCTGGTTCAGCGGTGGGCTGGCGGCGCTTCACGCCTCGCCCCACCCTCCGGTCAGGGGCAGCCATCGCAGCGGAACGAGAGCGTTGCCGCTCACCGTTCCCGGCGTCATCAACACTGCAAATCAGCCGCCCATCCGCGAGCTTCAGGGCCTGTTCGACCGCCTCGGCCACACGCGTCCGCTGGCTGGTGCTGGCAACCAAGCGATCGATCACCACCTCGATGTTGTGCTTATGATGCTTGCGGAGCGTCGGAGCCTCACTGATGCTCACTGTCTCGCCATCGATGCGCGCCCTCAGATAACCGCGTTTTAGCAAGTCCTCAAATAGATCGCGGAACTCGCCTTTTTGATTCTGCACGATGGGTGCCAGAATCTGGTACTTTGTTCCGACAGGCTGATTCAACAAACTGTCAATGATCTGATCAGTTGATTGAGCTTTGATCGGCTTGCCTGAAACGTAACAGTACCCTTGCCCAATTCGCGCATAAAGCACACGCAGGAAGTCAAAGATTTCCGTGATCGTCCCGACCGTACTTCGCGGATTCCGGCTCGTGGATTTTTGCTGAATGGCAATGGAAGGCGCTAGCCCAGTAATGGAATCCACATCCGGCTTCGGCATCTGCCCCAGAAACTGCCGCGCATAGGTCGAAAGCGATTCGACATACCTCCGCTGCCCTTCCGCATATAACGTATCAAACGCGAGCGAACTCTTTCCCGACCCGCTGACACCTGTCATCACAATCATTTTATTGCGCGGCAACGCGAGGCTAATATTGCGAAGATTATGCTCTCGAGCTCCTCGAATGACGATATCCGAACTTGCCATGAATCTCTTTACGCAAACAAAATTTTGAGAAACCATTCTTCTGCGAAATATGCCGCCACACGTAATTGTAGGCGACTCGTGAAAAGTTGCTCGCCTCGGACTCGTGAACCACTGAAATCGTGTATCTTACGAGGGATTCGCAGGATCGGCGTGGCCTATGGCAGAGTCCAGGTTTCCGGAGTGGGTGAGTCATCCAGATTTTCTTCCCATTGGATAACCTGCAATTGAACTCCCACCGCGCCGTCCTCACCCACTCTCACGGGACAAGAATACTTTGTGTGATATTTCCATGAACGGATACCAGCACAATTTTGACGGATTGCATACCGTAGTGGGGGGACCAGTTTCTTGATGCGCGATCGAGAACCCTATGTGACCATCTACGTCAACGATCAAGGAGGTCGTTTCAGGAAAAAATAACGATGGGAGCAGCCGCATCATTACACATAATTTCGCTGCAACATTTCCGCAACGTTGGGGTCGAGTTGCTCGCGGCGACGGACTTCATCAAAGCGTTTGAGTAAATCCTCCGGCCGAACTCGGCGCCGCTCGCCACCCTGCAGATCATGCAGAATTTGGCCACGATGCATCATGACGATGCGGTTGCCGAGGTGTACTGCTTGCTGCATGGAATGCGTCACCATGAGGGTCGTAAGATTATCGCGGGTGACGATCTCGTGCGTCAGGCGAATAACTTGGTCGGCAGTTTTGGGGTCAAGCGCAGCAGTATGTTCATCGAGTAACAAGAGGTCGGGTTTCAGCCACGATGCCATTAAAAGTGTCAGTGCTTGACGCTGGCCCCCAGACAGGGTTCCGATCGGGTTGTCGATTCGATTTTCAAGTCCCATGTTCAACGACCGAATGCGATCCCGTAAGGAATCCCGCATCGTCGAATTCAGGGCCCATCCCAATCCCCGACGTTGGCCGCGGCGGGTGGCGAGCGCAAGATTCTCCGCAATTGACATGTTCGGTGCCGTGCCACTGAATGGGTTTTGAAATACGCGGCCAATCAACTTTGCGCGACGGTGTTCAGGCCATCGGGTGATTTGCTGCCCCGCAAGCGTGATGCCGCCGGAGTCGGGGATAAAGGTGCCTGCCACTGCGTTCAACAGGGTTGATTTGCCCGAGCCATTCGTCCCAATGATGATGAGGAACGAACCCTTCTCCAGCCGCAGCGAGACATCTCGCAAAGCGAGCACCTCGTTCGGTGTGTTGGGGTGGAACGTCTGAGTGAGATTGCAAATTTCTAGCATGTCAGGCTTTGGGAGCGGAAGGTGTGGTGACGGGCTTGATTTTTCGCAGCAGCGCCGGGGCGATGAGCGAGATGAACACAAAGGTGGCGGTTATGAACTTTAGATCATTAGGATTCAAACCCCAACGTAATGCAATGGCGACTAACAGACGAAACAAGACAGACCCCATGATCGTACCTGTGATGAGTAGACTGAGTCGCGAACTGCCTACGAGCGCTTCACCGATAATGACACTCGCCAGTCCCCAAACAACCATCCCGATCCCCATTTGCACGTCGGCGAAACCTTGATACTGCGCTAGCAGCGAACCGGCTAACGCGATTAGACCGTTGGACACCGCGAGCCCTACGATGATGACAAAATCTACACTCACACCAAGGGCACGGATCATCTGAGGGTTGTCGCCGGTAGCTCGCATGGCTGTACCAAAATTCGTCTGAAAAAACAGATAGAGCGCTGCTCCCAGAAAAACGACCAAAACGAAGATGCCCAACAGCATGGATGCATCGCGGAGTCCTACAGTCCAGCCGATAATATCCAACTCACTGTCAAGGTGAAACCATGTGCTACCAATGCTTTCCATCTGACTCAAAAGTGTGGATTCGCTCAGCAAAGGAATGTTGCTCCGCCCCATAACATGCAAATTTACGGAGTACAGGGCGGTCATCACAAGGATGCCACTCAGTAAACCATTGATCTTAAACTTGGTGTGCAAGATTCCGGTGGTCATTCCTGCCAAGGCTCCCGCGCCACAACCTAAAACTGTGGCCATCACCGGGGAAAAATGGTGCACAAGCAGCGTCGCCGTCACAGCAGCTCCAAGTGTGATCGAACCGTCCGCTGTGATGTCAGGGAAGTTGAAAATGCGAAAGCTCAAGTAGACCCCGAGTGCGAGCAGGGCGAGAATCAGTCCCATTGTGGTTGCGCTGATGAGTAGTGTCATGTGAGCGAGCTTATCTCCAAGTTTGCGCGATCTAAGATGTCCAGCGGCCCGATCCAGCAGGCTCCACGCATCAGCTCAGTCTCACCGACTCCCTCGTACTTGCGATCATCCGCTAACAGATGCATGACATTTCTTGCCGTAGCTGATCCAAACAGACTGTTTATCGTTTCACTGAGACTAAGTGGGCCCTTCGGCAGCGGGCGATAGGGAAACACGGCCGCATGAAAATGCCCCTGCGTCTCCGTACCTAGTCCGAGGGCATGGAAGAAAGCGGCATTCGCGGGCTCCGGTTTTCGAATTGCGAATCCCACAATCACCGCCACATGTCTTTCGTCGGCACGTTCCGATGTAAACGACAACCAGTCACGCACCGCGGGGAAATTAAAAGGCGACTGACCGTTCGCATGAACCGGAGACTGACGAAGTGTTGCTCCGACGAGGCTGGCACTCTCGGCCACAATTGCAAAGCCAACCGCAGATGTGTTTAATTCTTCAAACGCCGCGGCGATGAGTTCGCTCAGCGGAATCACTCCGCGTTCTCCGCCCCCTGCTTCAAATCTCAGCAGTTGCGAAAAACCGCCCGTGGCTGTCATACCGTAAAGGACATTGACCTCCGGCAGCAACTGGCTGTCGGTCAGTTGGAAATCAGGGACGCTGCTCCCATCAGTGGGTTGAGTGATCGCCGCGCCGCCAATCGCAAGGAACTCCCCAATCCGTTCGCTGCTGTCTGCTATATCACTCCCAAATGCACCCAAGCCGAGGCCGAAGACTTCACCTTCGAAAACGGTGCGAACGCTTTCTGCGAGCGACAATTGGCCGGTTGCAAATTTTTCAGGCTGCCCTATTAATCGGGCCTTGATGTTTCCTCGAGAAGTCTGAGGGTGAGACTCAAATGTCGTTCCATTGCGTTCCCAACGGCGAATCTCCACGGACGATGTCGCCCGATTAGGCCGTTCCTCGCTCCGCAAAAGCACGCCGTCGATCTTACAAAGCTTCAACGCGTCAAGGACGTTCGTCGTTGGATTCACGACACGCAGAGTCCCCTGAACCTTCCTGAGCACGTGGTAGTATTGCAGGATAATCCCGATGCCAGCCGAACTGATGTAATCGACGTGGGCGAGATCAATGTCGATATGATGCTGCCCGCCGCGAACTGCCGATTCGATAGTCGTACCCAAGTATTGAGCCCAATTAGCGTCAAGACGCCCGTTGAGTTGCAATACGTGTCGCCCATCATTGCTATGCGTCATGATGTCCATGAGAGAGTCTTCAATTTACTGAACTTTCGCAGGCAAGTCGTTCCGGCGGGATGATGTTGCCGTGTACAGCGTCGGCAAGGTTAAAACTGGAGTCAATTGTTTCGATTTTCACGAACGATACCGCTTCCGTCGACTTCCTTTGCAGGATGCAGCGCCCCAAGATCGGCGGATCGGTAGATCACTTTTTTCGGGGATTTTTGGGTAACCATGCCACTGGCCCGCTGCCGCATATTTTCCGTAATTTCCCACTTGTCCCTCAGCGTCGCCGGAACCATTTCGTTCAGGAGAAACAGCTCTGGAACAAAGTTCTCAACTGGAATATCTGCAGGACTCTTGCCGTCCAGAACATCCGCAACCAACAGCCCCACCGAATGCCCGACGCTGCTAAAATTAGCACCAAGATCGAACAACGCACCTTTTTCGACATTCATCGGCATCGCCGTGAAAACTGGGATTTTAGCGAGCCTCGCCGTTTCAATGATCACGTCAGAACTCATGGAAATCGTGATGTCTCCACTGATCCAAATTGCGTCCACCGAACGCGCAATCAGCGAACTTACGGCCTCACGGGCGGCGGCACTGTTCTCAGCATTTGCCTCGACCAACTCGATCCCAAGTTCCCCGCAAACTTCGCGAGCAATCTTTGTTTGCGCCAGTGAATTTGCTTCGGCCGGATTCCATGCCAAACCCACAGATTTGAGCCGCGGGTACATCTCACGGGCCGTGCGAAAAATTGCAGCGACCGGTTGGATGGAACCATAGCCAGTGAGGTATGGCGGATGCTTTTTGTGGTCGGCCCGATCAATGTCGACACCCGCACCGTACGGATCGCTGACTAAACCGAAAACATGCGGCGTCTTGGCGGCAAAACGGTTGGCATTTGCGATAGTTTGCAGTGAAATCGTACTGGCGCTAACGATGATGTCGTAATTGCCAGACGTTACCTCCTTAGCGATCGCATTCGCCGTGCCGATATCCGATTCAGAGTTGTAACGCGTCACCTCGATGCGACCGTCTTGGTGATAGCCTCGTTCAGCAAGTCCCGCAAGGATTCCCGTTACACCGTCATCCAAGGCCGGAATTGACGCATGCTGCACCAACGCCATGCGGAACACTTTCACCGACGCAGGTGATGCCACAGGTTCGGGCCGCAAAAATCGATTGCTGTTCTGATCGCTGAAAAGCAACATAGCGGTGGCGCCCGCTAACAGAAAAAAGCCAAGGGATAGTCGTTTCATGGTCTCTAACATGCGGGAGAGGGTAGCACTGGAGGTCGCCATAAATCAAGTTACCACAGATCTGAATAAAAAAACGGATCAGTCATCTATGCGGGGGCAAGTGGCAAAAAAAATTCGTTAATTTGCTGCGGCGTCTGGGCCCCGACATCGATTCACTTGAGACGTCGATGCCCGTTTTCCGGTTGCGATCCGCACCTTCGGGTGATCCTGCAGCGCGATATTTTCGAGATCCCAAGGGGCTTCCTCTGCTTACGCGAAGTTCACAGGCGAAGGCCGCTGAAAGATGGCTCCAGCCAAGCTTTTAATCCCTGTCCTTAACGTTGGATTAAAATTTGTTCCGCGAGCACACGCACCGACTCGGATTCATGTTTCCGCAGTGCGATGACTTTGGCATGTTGCCTGAGCGCGGCCGGCCGGCGGTTTTCTGCGAGGGCGTTGAGAATTGCTCGGCAACGGTCGTCGCTTCGTAATAATGCGTCGAGAGCTAGCTGGCGATTTTCTTTTGAAAAATCAGCGAACGCATTGATGTGCGTCGAGGGTACTTCTTCCGCCTGAAGGTCTGAGAGGCCGCTGATGGCTCCCATCTGCAGTTCGTCGTGAACGCCTTTTTGCAGATCACCTCCTTGAGAATTCGCTCCTCTGGAATATAGCCGGGACACGCATTTGCGGAGGCGTTCAACCACAACCAACCACCGTCCAGATGATGGACAGCCAACAGTGGCAGATTGTGATCCACCGGGCCGCCTCCCGTGCGGCGATTCAACGCAAACTGGACCTTGCCAATTCCCCACGATAATCGCGCCGGCTTTCTATCCGCCAGTGCTGCGATCGCGCCTGCTTCTCACTTTGATTCTAGTTCAGCGGTGTACTTCAAAATCGTCTGCCACTGCTCGTCAGCAATCGACTGGCCGAACAGCGTATTTGCGCAGCATTCCATCATCGGACCACTGTGTGTGTGGGACCCACAAATCGCGAGGCGGCTGCGGTCGATTGCCAAAACGCTTAACTTTTTCGCGAGCCGTTCCGTCAGCTCGTCCGGGATTCCTAAGGTATCGACCGTGATCACGATCACCGTGTCAAACTCACTCGTTTCGACTGCCAGCGCCTTCGCCCAAATTTGCTGACGTACCCCTGTCGATTCCTCGGTCCGACCACAAAAACCGTTCAGACGAATACACTAGGTGGGCGTAATATCCGCTGCGGCAATACCCACGGAGTATTCCGGAGGTGCCGCGAATGTGGATGCAGAACACACCAATCCAATCAGCAGTAAAAATGTTTGCTTCATCTGCCATGACTCGTCGCGTGCATGGAACCACAAAGATGGAATTTAACACGTCTTGCTTTGCGGTCCCAAACCAACGGTCTTTGAAGTCATTAGAAGCCGGCGATTAGCGCTAAAACGTCATAGTTCCGAGACATTGCACATCGTCGACCACAGTGATCCTCAGCGGCTATTCGAAGCTTCACGGAATGTCAGCAGACGGTCTTCGACTGGGTCCCAGAGTTTCAATCGCAGACAACGTACAATGTCCATTGGAAACAATGTCGTCACTTGCGGTGACTGTAATTCCTGCAGACCAGCCATCGCTTCCGGAAGACGATAGAAGGGGATTTTGGCATTTAAGTGGTGGACATGGTGGTAGCCGATGTTCCCTGTGAACCAATGCATGATGGAACCCATCCGCATGAAGCTCGATGAATTCAAGGCAGCGTAAACATGATCCCAATCGTCGCCATGCCGCCGTTTCATGCCCGGGAAATTGTGCTGCGCATAAAACAAATAAGACCCGATACATGTGATGATGGCCATCGGCATGAGCATCCCCAAAATCAACGCTTGCCATGATATCAAACTGAGGGCAATGGCGACGCTCACATGCAGCACAATCGAGACCGCGGCGTCATAATGTTCTTTGGGATTCAGGATCAATGCTAAGAGTGTCATCTCCCAAAAGAAAATGGTAACGTAACCCGTCAGAATCGTGATTGGATGACGCGTCAGGGCGTACAGAAATCGTTGCCCGCGTGAGGCTTGGGCATAATCTTCGGTACTCATCACAGGGAAGGTACCAAGCGTTGGTCCCAGTTTACGGGAATTGTACTTGTGGTGATCATCATGGGAATGCTTCCAAATCCGAGGAGGACTCAGCACCAGATGTCCGTAAAAACGCAGAATACCGCCCGCGATTCGTGAGTCACTGAGAATCGCACCGTGCATGTAATCATGGTAAATAATAAACAGTCGGACCAATACCAGACTGGCCACCAAACTGCTCGCGATGCACACCGGCAACGGCAAATCCAGACAGGCAATCGTGAGCAACCCTGTACCCAATCCGAGCGTCGAAACAAGATGCCACCAACTCTTCCAACGCTGTTCTCCAGTATACGCGTTGCTCGCAATCAACAACTCTTTACCGCTTCGCATCGTTGCCTTTATTTTCGGATCCAAGTCCGATTTGGGCTGCCAGATTTGCCAGTTCAGTCCTGTCGGCATTCGCCTCGAAGAGTTTTGGCAGAGCTAGGAGCACGATAGATTCCTTACTGTAAATGAACTTTGGTATGATACGCGAAAGCAACGCCGCAGAAGTTGATCCAAAGTCACACTTCTGTCAAATCTGTGTCACGTCCCCCAATAGGATTGGCTGAAGTAGATTTTAGCCCCGGCAGGAACGCTTGTGTTTTGCTGCGAATTTCAACGTAGTTATGCTTTGAACCTTTCAAACTCTTTAGACATGCTCAATTTTTCCATTTCACACGGCTCGCGAAAGGTACTCCTGTGTGCAACACAAAATAGCGTCGAATCACCCGAACGTCGGGCATTCAGATTTCCCGCTTGAGCAGATGATCCCACTAGGGCAAGCCCCTGTCGCTACTGGCACTCAAGTTTTGGGATGTCGGCGTCAATCGGTCGATGTCGTGTAGGAACTTTTTACCTTCAAGTCTGTTGGTCTCTGGTTTGCTACGTTTGGAGGGCCACAGATCCTGCCACGAGGTCGGTGATCCCGGAACTCATCGCTTCCAGCGTAATCTCTAAACTTCCGCGATCGAACGGCGTTTGCCAGACCGGGTAGATGTCGGTGTCATATAGATGCTCCGGGGGCAAATAACCTATTGAGCCGTTAATGAGGTTCATGCATAAGATTGTATGTTCCGGAAATCGGCGTCGCAGTTCCTGTTGAAGAATGGAATATGGTTCACAACAACTGCCGATGACGATCGCCTCGCCGATCCGCCAGATGTGGATCTGCAGCCGGTATCTTGATCCATCGCCAACACTTCTGCGAATGTCACGCTTGCGGCGCAGACGTTCTTCCAAAGCTCGATCTAGGCAGGCCAATCGCTGATGTTCGAGCTCCTCGGCGGAAGGCCAATTCTTCAATGGCAATTCAACCGTGATTTGGGTCGCACTCAATTCCTGAGACAGGGCGCGGATCTGATGCTTCCAGACGGCCAATGGTGCGCCGGATTCCACGGTAGCGGTGTACGCCAACCTTGTGCCTGGCGGCTCCATGCCGTGCAACGTTGCGAGTGCGGCGAAGCCGAGTTGCCGTCCGTGACGGTCTGCGATTTCTGGGTCGCCCACATACTGATAACGTGGCGCCAAATCGCCACAGGCTCCAAGCATGAACAACGCAGGGACAGCGGTGGACTGTTGCATGGTGTCCCGCATCGCTCCGAGGTAATCCGGGGAGATTGCTTTGTTGTCCCAAGCCAGCGTTGTGGGATGACAGGCATAGTTGACCAGTGTCGCTCGAATTTGACCCGTGGCATCCGTGACGCGTCCCACATACAGCGTGTCATCGGGCTTTCCAGCGGGGTTGTAGCCGCAAACGACACGTTGCTTCACCGGATCAGGGTCCGGCAGATCGCGGACAGTTGCGAGGTCACAGCGTCCGTGATGCCAGTCGAGCGTTCCCTCAAACCGCAACTCCAACGCATCACGGATCACATGCACAGTGGATGCGAACACATGTTCCAGCCAAGCCCGCAGCAGGTCGCCGCCGGGCAACGAATCGTCGGCGGCCATTAACGGCGGGCCCGCGTGGGTGTGGCTGAGCCCAAAAATTAGATTCGCAGATTCAAGTGAAAGCGTTTCCAACAATCGTTTCTGGAAGTTGTAAAATGTCTGCGGCGTTTTCCACCAGCCGAGATCTGCATCGACAAAAATCAGTGTCGTGCCGCCTTCACGTGGTGTCAACGTAAGGGCGGTGAGTGTCAACGATCGGTGTATTGTCTCAGCCACATCGTGTTGAGCGGCGCCCCAGTTTCGGGCATAAATTCCGATAGGCGGCGTAATATCTGTGCGTGACACACCAATGTGACCCTGCCATGACGCATGCTGAAAATCGACCGGATTTGTAGAATGCATAAATCACCAATCTCCTGCTGCCCCGTCGCGGTAGAACACCCGCTGCGGAAGTTCCTGTTGAAACGGATGCTTACGTACTTCTTCTTCATTAATCGTAATGCCCAAGCCGGGCTGCGTGTTTGGAGTCACCGTGCGGGTTGCCACATCAATCGTGAAACCTTCCTCCACGACGTCTTGTCTCCACGGCACATCGTTGTGCACATTTTCACAGATGATATAGCTGGGTTGTGAGAACCCAAATTCCAGCGATGCGGCAGTGCTGACCGGGCCCTGTGGATTGTGCGGTGCGAGGGCAACTCGATACGCATCTGCGAGTGCCGCGACCCGACGCGATTCCGTAAAGCCGCCGCAATGCGTGATATCCAATTGACAAATCTCGCAACCTCGCGCCGCGAACAGGTCACGAAATGCAGCGAGATGTGTGCCACGCTCGCCCGTGGCAATCGGCGTCGTCACGGCCGCATTGATGGCCGCCAGTCCTGCGATACTTTCTGGCCAACACGGTTCTTCCAAAAAATACAACCCATAAGGATCGAGCGCCTTCGCGAATTGGAGGCCCATGGCTGGGGACGGGCGAGCATGACAATCAACCATGATATCGATGTTATCCCCAACGGCATCGCGCATCGCCGCGACGCATGCTTCAGCCGCCTTGACTGGCTTCCGACCTTCGATCGGCATCGTGGGTGGAACCGCCATTGACTTGAACGCCGTAAAACCATCGGCTACCGCTTTTTGAGCCAGTTCAGCAAACTGCTTAGCGTTATCAACAGGCGTCTCGTAGAAGCTCTCCATATCGCCCCCGCCAAGATGACAGTACAACCGGATTGAATCTCGCACGGGGCCACCCCACAGCTTGTGACACGGAATGCCATGGATCTTTCCGACAATGTCCCAGAGCGCTAAATCGATCCCCGCAATCGCCGTCGAACGCACGATGCCACTGCCGTGCCAGAAATGCTGTCGCCACATGATCTGCCAAAGATGCTCGACTCGAGTGGGATCCTCACCAATCAATAACTGCGACAGATCGTCAATCGAGCCAACCACGCCGCGCGTGTGCCATTCCAGCGTTGCTTCACCCCAGCCGAACAGCCCCGGCTGATCAGTGAGCACCTTTACAAAAATCCAATTCCGCATCCGCGCATGGCAGACAAGCGTTTCAATCCCGGTGATTTTCATCGAGCGACCTTGTGGCAGTTGAGAGCTGGCACCCGTAAAGTCGCGGTGCCATAGTGGTGCAGAATAATGAACACGCGGGGATTCGCCACTCTAACGGACATCTGCCCCCCTGAGATCCGAGAGCGGTGCCATTCGGCACCAGACCTCTCCCAACAATTCGACGATCACAAGTACTTGCAGGAGGGTGTGTAGCGGAGCGAAACACACCACCCTGGATGCGTCTAAAGCCTTGGTGCGTTGCGATTCTCTTCACCCACCCTACAGAAATCGCAGATTCACAAACTGGCCAGCCGTTATTTGAAGGGCTACAGCACTTGGAAAGTGCCTGCTATCTTTCTAAACTGAGTGCCATTAGCAACCAGCGACACGCGAAAACCGATGTCGTACCCCAGATGGGTCGTTCCGACGGCGAAGCGAAGTGCAGATCGACAGGTATCCGCGTGGTAGTGCCAATGGCCTCCCCGGATCACACGCTGGGAACCGGCGGAAAATGGGCTGCTTGGGTTAATCGCGGGCTTCTCCTGAAATTGCCGGTACCAGCTCGCATCCCAACCGTCCTGCACCCATTCACAGATATTGCCGTGAATGTCGAACAAGCCGTACGGATTCGCTTTCAACTCGCCGACCGCATGCGTGCGGCCAACGGAGTTGCTCTGGAACCATCCGTTAGGCATAAGGTCTTCGTCCTTGTCACCGAACCAATATTTCGTGGTGGTTCCTGCCCGGCAGGCGCATTCCCATTCGGCTTCGGTCGGGAGTCGATACCCCGTGCCCTCGCGTGGTGTGATCGTTTCGCCATCACGGAAGTAAAATGGTTTCAATTCTTCCTGTTCACTCAGCCTGGCACAGAATTCGGCAGCGTCATTCCACGTCACCCCTTCTACTGGATGGTTGGTGGTCTCCATCCCGGCAACGGCTTCTTTACCGCGCGACATCGGAGTGAAGTGGGAGGGATTGATGCCCATCACTTTTTGATAGTCCGCCTGTGTGACCTCATTGACGCCTAAATAGATCGGCTGCGTCAGGATCACTTGGTGCTGCGGAGCTCCGCTCTTGATCATGTTCTCCCAGGTCGAATCAGTGACACCGTTGAGGGCAACATTCAGCTGATCCTTCGTGCTGCCCATCGTGAATTCGCCAGGCGGGATAAGTCTGAACTTCATGCCGATGGAGTTGGTGTACTCGACCGGCACGCCGAGGTACTTGGCCCACGCCTCTTGGTGTTTCTTCGCCTGCTCGGCATCAAATGGCGCAATCGCCGGCGGTGGTGCCTCGGCCGGCCAACCATGCCAGCCAACGAGAACTGACGGTGCGGTCGCTGCCGACTGGGGCATCGCCGGTCCCGCCATCTTCAACGCCCGGCGCACGGCAGCCACTCCCAGCGACACCCGAAAACCCTGGGCGCCGTGACGAGAAGTCGGAGGCTGGGCGTAGCGATCGGCGGCTCGGCAGCCGAACGCGTGGTCGAACCAATGGCCTCCCCGGAGAACACGCAGGGAGCCGGCGGAAGATGGAGCATTTGGGTTGATGGCGGGCTTTTCCTGAGATTCTCCATAGTACGTCGGCCCCCACCAATCCTCCACCCATTCCCACACGTTCCCATGAATGTCACACAGCCCATACGGATTCGCTTTCAACTCGCCCGCCGCGTGCGTGCGGCCACCGGACTTGGTCCCGAACCAGTCGGCACGCACAAGGTCTTCGTCCTTGTCACCGATCCAGTACTTCGTCGTGGTTCCTGCTCGGCAGGCGTATTCCCATTCGGCTTCGGTCGGGAGTCGATACCCTGTGCCGTCGAGAGGTGTGATCGTTTCGCCGGCGCGGGAGTAGAAAGGTTTCAACTCTTCCTGCTTGCTCAGCTTCGCACAGAATTCGGCGGCATCGTTCCAGCTCACCGTTTCCACTGGATGGCTGGTGGTCTCCATGCCGGTGACGGCCTCTTTCTTGGTCCCCATCGAAGCAAAGCCGGAGGGATTGATGCCCATGACCTTTTCGTATTCCGCCTGAGTGACTTCGTTGACGCCCAGGTAGATCGGCTGCGTCAGGATGACCTTGTGCTGCGGCGCTTCGCTCTTCATGCATTCCTGCCAGTGCGTGTCTTTGCCAGTAATCTTCAGGGCCTCTTCAATCTCCTCCTTCGTACTGCCCATCGTGAACTCGCCGGGTGGGATCAGGCGGAACTTCATGCCGATGGAGTTGGTGTACTCGACCGGCACGTCGAGGTACTTGGCCCACGCCTCTTGGTGTTTCTTCGCCTGCTCGGCATCAAATGGCGCAATCGCCGGCGGTGGTGCCTCGGCCGGCCAACCATGCCAGCCAGCGAGAACTGACGGTGCGGTCGCTGCCGACTGGGGCATCGCCGGTCCCGCCATCTTCAACGCCCGGCGCACGGCAGCCAATCCCAACGACACCCGAAAACCAACGTGGAAGTGCCGAGCAGCCGGAGGGGTGGCGTGGCGACCCGCGGCCCGGCAGGAGGACGCGTGGTCGTGCCAATCGCCTCCCCGGATCACACGCTGGGTGACTGAGTAAGGCGGGGCGATTGGGTCAACTGAGGGCTTAACCTGGAATTCTCCGTAGTACGTCGGCTCCCACCAATCCTCGACCCACTCAAAGACATTGCCGTGAATGTCAAACAGTCCATACGGATTCGCTTTCAACTGGCCAGCTGCATGCGTCAGCATACGAAAGTTGGTCCTGAACCATCCAGCACGCACAAGCTCTTCATCCTTATCACCAATCCAGAACTTCGTCGTGGTGCCAGCTCGGCAGGAGTACTCCCATTCCGCCTCCGTAGGCAAGCGATAACCGGTGCCGTCAAGTGGCGTGATCGTCTCACCCTCTCGGAGGTAGAACGGCTTGAGTTTTTCCTGCTGACTAACTTTCGCACAGAATTCGGCTGCGTCATTCCAGGACACCAGCTCCACTGGATGCCTGCCTGTGTCCAGGCCGGCAACGGCCTCTTTTCCTTCCCCGGACGGAGCGAAGTATGACGGATTGACGCCCATCACTTTTTCATATTCGGCCTGAGTGACTTCGTTGACGCCCAGGTAGATCGGCTGCGTCAGGATGACCTTGTGCTGCGGCGCTTCGCTCTTCATGCATTCCTGCCAGCGCCCGTCTCCGAGCTCAAACTTGAGGGCCTCTTCAATCTCCTCCTTCGTGCTGCCCATCGTGAATTCGCCAGGCGGGATAAGTCTGAACTTCATGCCGATGGAATTCGTGTACTCGACCGGCACGTCGAGGTACTTGGCCCACGCCTCTTGGTGTTGTTGGGCTTGCTCGGCATTGAACGGCGCGGTGGCCGGCGGTGGTGCCTCAGCCGGCCAACCATGCCAGCCCGAACCAATTTGGGGTTCTGCGTCTGGTCGGATTATTTGTTCGGGCAGTGGGCCTTGTCCGAGCAGCATGTCTCCCTGATGCACCTGGACCTGTCCGGCCAGCAGTTCCACCTTGACCGTGACGGTGTCGCCTCTTTTTAGGACCAGCTTATCCGTCTCGAACGTAAAATCGCCACGCTGAACGATTATCGTATGATCGCCGGCGGAAAGTTTGACGTCCGTTCCCTGATCTGCCTGTTTGAGGACAATATCGGTCCCCTTGATGGCTACCTCGATTTCAGGATCATTAATCTCCACCCGTATCAGCCCATCCTTTGTCCTCATAAAAAAGATGATTGCCGCCAGTAATAGCACCGAAGCGCCTCCGCCGGCGATCTGTGTCGTCAGACTCTTCCACCACGGACAATCGGGAGGGCGTCGCCGGGTGGTTCGTGCCGCAACTGGCCTCAACAGTGACTGCTGCGTCTGGGGATCCGTACCAACCTTGGAAGAGAACATCGCCATCGTCCTGTCGGTAGGCGGTGAGCCGACTTTCTTCTTCGCCGGGGCCTTCGTCATCACCGCTTGTTCGGGCAAAGACGTCATTGCGCGGAGAAACTCGCTTAACCGGCTGTCCTCGCCCGGGGCCGTCGCAACCATCGGCACGCTGGAGGAACTGCCCGTGCATCGTGCCAGATCCGCAATGACCTCCGTCATGCTCTGAAAGCGAGATTCCGGCGTCTTGGCGACCATCTTTTCGAAGGCCGCTTCCAGTTCTGGTGACGCGTGCGGACAGGCCTGGCGCAGTGAAGGGATCGGATGGTTTTGGTGGGCGAGCAGCTTCATCACGACCGTGCCGCCGGCATAGAGCGAGCGGCCGGTGAGCAGATACCACAACGTCACACCCAGGGCATAGATATCGGCCCGCGCGTCGGCATGCTTTGTGTCGAGTGCCTGCTCTGGAGCCATGTAGTCGATGGTCCCCATGATCTGTCCAGTGCCGGTCAGTTGGTCCTGCTCGGCACCGGCCGAATCCAGCCGCGCCAGTCCCATGTCGAGAATCTTGACCGTACCGCTACTGTCGAGCAACAAATTGGCGGGTTTGATATCTCGATGCACGACGCCTTGCGAATGCGCGTATTGCAGCCCACAAGCCGCCTGCAGTACGCAACCGACGGCTTTCTCGACCGAGAGCGGTCCCTGCTCTTTAATGAGTACTGAAAGATCAGTTCCGTCAACGTACTGCATGACTAGGAAATGTGTTGCGTTCGCCTCGTCCGCGTCATAGGCCGTGACGACGTTGGGATGTTCCAGCCTAGCGGCGGCCTTTACCTCCCGCTGGAACCGACGCGCGCTTTCTGGATTTTGGGTCACGGTGGGGGACAGGATCTTGAGGGCGACGATGCGGTCCATCCGCTTATGTCTGGCCTTGAGCACCATCCCCATGCCGCCCTGTCCAAGCTTGTCAAGAATGACGTAATTACCCATGACGAGCGATTTCCCCTTACCGCTGAAAATCTGCTGAGCCTGATAGGCGGTGAGTTTCTGCTCCTTCACCAGCAATCGAGCCAGTTGTTCGCCGTCGCGCGGTGGCCGCTCTGAACTCAACCCGGCAAGCACAACGTCAAGTTCGGTCGATGACATCAGACTGGATGCCAAAAGCTGCTGCTTGAATCGATCCAGTGGAACGGCCATCAAGAATACTCCGGGCGATACTTCACTACGTCAAGAATTGCGCCACACTGCCTAGTTCGTGCTCGCTGGCTGCGCGACGGTGACTTGCTGCAGGTGAACCTTGAGTGGCGCATACTTTACATGCGCGTGAAGCATAATCCAATCATCCAATGAAACGTTTCGAGGGTGCAGTTGCGGATTTCGGTGGCGTGTCTTATGCGGCGTTCCAGTCGGTTTTTCAGAGATCGCTGGACAGGATAGAGCAAAAGCGTGGCAAGGCGAATTTGGCTGCATGGTTGATCCGCAGGCAGTCTCTGCGTAACGTACTCCTGCCGAGATGTTGCCAGGCGTCACTGTGCGAAGAAACGAACGGGCAAAAATGCCTGTTCGAGGTGAGCAAAGGAACGGCCACGAAATTCTCTGCCGCTCGCTTTAATAGAAACACCGTTGTCATTGCCTCTTTTTTGGAGCCGCCCGATCGTGCCTCAGGTTTATTGCCGAATTTTGGTTGTCGTGGGATTGCTATTGACGGGTTTGAGTGGCAACGTGATGGCTCAAGGGCCGTCGAAGGAATTGGCGATTAAGCTGATGTCGCTGCCGCCTCGACCCAAGCGTCCGGAGCTGTCTGCCAACAAACTGCCGTTGGAATTCGTTCAGGGCGAACGTGTTGCGTTCCTGGGAAACTCACTGGCCGAACGCATGAATCTGTTCGGGCATTTTGAAACCTTGCTGCACACGCGGTTCCCAAAGAAGGAACTGGCCATTCGCAACTTCGGTCGTCCAGCAGAAGAAGTGGGCATTCAGCAACGTTCAGCCGACTATACGGCATTGGACGATCCGCAACTGGCTTTCGGTGCCGACACGTATTTTTGCTTCTTCGGATTTAACGAATCCTACGCTGGTCCCGCAGGCATCGAGAGCTTCAAAGAACGCTATGGAAATTATCTAGACACGATGGCAAAGCGCTACCCTCGTGACGAGACGAACGCTGCGCCGCGATTCATTCTGGTGTCCCCAATTCCGTTCGAACCTACCGGCGATCCATTATTGCCGGATGGCACAACAGAAAATGCAAACCTGAAACTGTATTCGGCGGCCGTCGGAGAGGTTGCTGCCGCCCGCAAGTTAGCATTCGTCGATGTGTTCAATGCGTCAGATAAAATACTCAGCGGTAAGCTAGGATTGCAATACACGATCAACGGCTGTCACCTGAATGATGCGGGTGATCGCGAAATCGCTAGGCTGCTGGATGAGCAGACATTCGGTTCAGCGTCGTCCGCCAGCTTCGGCAGTCCTGCGTACGAGACGTTGCGCTCGGCTATCAACGACAAGTCATGGGTGCATCTGCAAGATTATCGAATGCTCAACGGCTGGTATGTTTACGGTGGCCGCCGGACGTTTGATACCGAGACGTTTCCTCGCGAATATATTAAGATTCGGAAGATGGCCGAGGTACGCGATCGTTTGGTTTGGAATCTTGCGCAGGGCAAACCGGTCGCTGACTTACCGGATGATACGGAAACCGGCGAATTGATTGTTCCGGAGACGCGTTTTGGAGAACCACGTCAGGATTATGCCGAAGCCGAGGAACTGCGATATCTCACGCCACAGCAGTTGATTGCGGAAACGAAGGTTCCTGAAGGTTTTGAGATCCAGGCATTCGCCGACGAAACCATGTTTCCGGAACTAGCGAAACCCGTGCAGTTGAACTTCGACAACAAAGGACGGTTGTGGGTTGCCTGTATGCCGACCTATCCCCAGTGGAAACCTGGCGATCACAAACCGAATGATCGACTGCTAATTCTGGAGGATACAGATGGCGACGGCAAAGCGGATTCCAGCAAAGTATTTTACGATAAGCTGCATTGCCCGACCGGTTTCGAATTTTGGAATGGCGGCGTTCTCGTTGTGGATCAGCCGCGTTTGCTGTTCCTGAAAGACACGGATGGGGATGATCGGGCCGACGAAGTTGTGCATATGCTCGACGGCTGGGCCTCCGACGATACCCACCATACGTGCGGTGCGTTTGAATGGAGTCATGGCGGAAAGCTACACATGCTGGAAGGCATTGCTACGAGCACGACTCTAGAAACACCATGGGGGCCGCATCGCAGTCAAGGGGCTGGTGGTGCGTATGTGATGGATCCTCGCTCGTTAAAAATTCGGCAGTTTTCGCTGCCCGGTCAGTACAACATGTGGTGTTACGTTTTTAATAACTGGGGGCAGGGCATCGTCGGTGACGGAACGACAGCGAATCATGCTTGGGATACGCCGTTGTCCGGAGCCCAATTTGGTGGCCGCACGGGACTGAACTTTGTTTTTAATAACGAAGGTATGCGTCCCGCGCTCGGCAGCGAATTTCTCGTGAGCCGCAACTTTCCTGATCATGTTCAGGGGCAGTTCACCTACGCCTGCGTCATCAACATGAACGGCCTGCCTCGGTTTACCGTGCATGATGACGGAGGCGGATTTCACGGAGATCGATTGAAACACGCTGACGGCAGTCCGGATGATTTGATTCAATCCACCGATAAGCATTTTCGACCTGCTGATCCGCAAATTGGCCCTGACGGTGCGCTGTGGTTTGGCGACTGGGCGAATGCGTTGATTGGTCACATGCAGTACAGTCAGCGTGACCCGAATCGAGACCACACTCGCGGTCGAATTTATCGACTCGTGTACCCGAGTCGTCCGCTGGTCACACCAGCAACTCAATTCGGGAAATCTGTTCCAGAAATTCTCGAACAACTGCGGGAATACGAATGGCGAACGCACTACCGTGCTCGACGTGAACTGCATGACCGGCCAGCTGCCGATGTGCTGCCGCATGTGGCCTCGTGGGTGAAGGCGTTGAAAACCGACGATCCGAACTACGATCGTCTCCGCACCGAAGCATTGTGGATTCAACAAGCGCATCATCAGCTTGATCCTGAACTGTTGGCGGCCGTGCTGGAGGCTTCCACGTTTGATGCGCGAGCGGCTGCCGTCCGGATTCTTTCCGATGAACATCGATCCATCACTGATGCCCAGACAAGGCTCATCGCCGCTGCACACGACGCACATCCTCGTGTGCGGACTGAAGCGGCGCGAGGATTAAGCTTCTTCGACAATATCGAAGCCCAGGCAGCGTTGCTAGCCATGACCAGTTTTCCAGCTGATTACTGGGTTGATTACACCCTGCAGCATGCCCTTGGAGCCAATGAGAAAATCTGGCGTGGTGACTATATCGCCGGGAAAATTCCGAATTTGAGCGCGCGTGCGGGTGAAATCGTCACAAAACTGATGGAAGCATCACAATCGGGAGCTGTCGCATTGCCGTTTCTGCAGACACTGATGTCGCAACAACCAAAGCCGGAAGAAGAACGCAACAAGGCGTTGACGGCGTTGTCCGATTTGAAGGGTGATGCCAATCGAGGTCGCGAAGTCTTTGTGCGGAACTGCACGGCCTGTCACAAAGTCGGCAACGGGGAAGGTCGGGAATTTGGACCAAACCTCGCGGGCGTGGCGAAACGTATGAACAAGTTCAAGATCGTGCAGTCCGTGGTGGACCCGAATGTTGAGGTCGCCGAAAAATATCGTTCGACGCTGATCGTCACGAAAGACGGCATGCCGACAGCAGGACTTGTGGTGTCTGAAAATGACGTGGAAGTCGAACTCTTTGATGGCAAAGCAGTCCGCAAGATCGCCAAGGTAGACATCGAGGAACGTGTGACTCAGCAGCAAAGCAGTATGCCTGAAGGTGCTCCATCGACGTTGGCTCCGTCTGAATTCATCGATCTAATGGAATACCTAGCATCACAGAATCAGGACGTGGCACCCAAGTAGTCTATCTTCGGTCACCAACATGATGATGGCGTAGCATGCGGCATCGATGCCGCACTTTATAAACTGACAAAACGTGAGGGCAAGATCCCGCGTGCTGCGCCTCAGCTCAACACCCAGCCGTGGTCTATTGTGGCCACGGGTTCAATGTCGATGGACACAGCGCGGGCAGTCCGTTCGGAGTCGATGAACAGCTAACTCAAAATCGACTGCACAAGCTTACCTTGGACGTCTGTCAAACGGAAATCGCGTCCCTGAAAGCGGTAGGTCAGTCGGGTATGATCGAGTCCCAATTGGTGGAGAATCGTGGCTTGCACATCATGCACATGGACCGGATTCTCCACGACGTTAAATCCCAATTCATCGGTGACGCCGTAGGTCATGCCTGGCCGCATGCCGCCGCCGACCATGAACATCGTGTTAGAGAAAGGATGATGATCACGTCCGAGCACTGCGCCAGCCGCCGTGCGACCTTCTCGAAACGGCGTTCGTCCAAATTCTCCCATCCAAACGATGAGTGTTTCATCGAGGAGGCCGCGTTGTTTTAGGTCTTTGATAAGGGCTGTCACGGGGCGATCCATCAACGCACAGCGTTTTGCGAAAGCGTCGCGCAGATCTTCGTTGGGATTGGTTCCATGGAAATCCCAACCCCAGTCAAATAGTTGCACCAAACGCACGCCTTTTTCCACAAGTCGTCTTGCCAAGAGACAGTTGTTGGCAAAGCTAGCTCCGCCGGGTTCCGCTCCGTAGTCGGCTAGAATATGAGCCGGCTCCGATTTTAGATCCATCAGCTCTGGCACTTCTACCTGCATTCGAAATGCCATCTCATATTGAGCGATGCGTGTCAGTGTTTCTGGATCACCCAGTTCTGACGCTTGCAGGCGATTTAGATCATTGATGGCATTCAGGCTGACGCGTCGCAACTCACGGTCCATGCCTTCGGGGTTGGTGAGGTACAACACCGGATCGCCCGACGTACGACATTGGACCCCCTGATAAACCGAAGGCAAAAATCCACTTCCCCAGCCAGCCTTGCCGCCACTGGGCAGAGAACCGCCCGAGACAAAAACGATGAACCCAGGCAGATTCCGGTTCTCTGATCCTAGCCCGTACGTGATCCATGAGCCCAGAGAGGGACGGCCGGCCGTGCGTGGGATTCCTGTGTAAAGTAGGAGTTCTGCCGGACCATGATTGAACTGTTCGGTGTACAGCGATTTAATAAATGTGAGTTCATCAGCAATCGTGGAAAGGTGCGGAATTGCCGCAGACATCCATGCTCCAGATTCTCCGAATTGCTGAAATCGCTGTGGCGTCCCCAATAATCGCGCAGTGGAACCAGTGAAGGCAAACGGTTTTCCTTCCATCAGTGATTGGGGACATTCTTCGCCGTTTCGACGCAGCAACTCCGGCTTATAATCAAACAAATCAAGGTGAGAAGGTCCACCCGACATGCTCAGCAAAATGACATTTTTGACTCTCGCAGGAAAATGCGATCTTCGTGGCGCGAACGGATCTACCAATGTCTGGTCGGCCGTGGCAGAACTGTTCAGCAACGAATTCAAGGCGGCAGCACCAAGGCCCAGCGAAGTACTGCGGACAAACTGCTGACGCGTGATGCCCGCGAGTCTGTCGAGATAAGGATGGAAACTTGTTGTCATACGGGGTGTCATCGCTTCGCCAGAAATTCGTCAAGGTTCATAAGCACATTGCCCACAACCGTCCATGCGGCCGCGTCTCTGGGATCAATTCCTGCTGGCAACGGCCCCAATGGTTTCGTGGCCAAAGCCGTGGCTTGCGTGGTGTCGTTGGCAAAAGATGTGCATGCAGACTCAAAAACTGCCACAACGCGCGTCACTTCCGCATCGCTTGGTTGTCGCGTCAGGCACAGTCGAAGTGCAAACGTAGCGCGGGACAAAACGGAATCACCGCCCTCGGCTAAAATACGGCGGGACAACCCCTGTGCGGCTTCGACAAAAACACTATCGTTCAAGGTGACTAATGCCTGCAAAGGCGTATTTGTACGGATGCGCCGGACGCTGCAGACGCTGCGTTCCGGAGCGTCAAATGCGATCATCGATGGATAAGGCAGATTTCTCCGCCAACGCGTGTACAGCGCACGCCGGTAGCGATCGTCGCCTTGACTTGTTTCCCAGTCAGTGCTGGCTCCGAATGCTGCTGCCAATCCATTGACTGGTTGCGGCGGATGCACCGGAGGGCCGTACATTTTTGAACTCAGCAGTCCGGCGACGAACAGGGCCTGATCCCGCAGTGTCTCAGCCGAAAGACGTACGCGCGGACCACGAGCCAGCAGTCGATTGAGTGGGTCACGCTGATACAGTTCCGGCGAGACGTGAGACGACTGACGATATGCTGAAGAGCTCACCATAATTTTCAGCATGTGCTTGGTGTCCCAGCCACTGCTGATAAATTCTGTCGCCAACCAATCTAGCAGTTCCGGATGCGAAGGCCGTTCGCCTTGGTTACCGAACTCTTCAGCGGTCTCGACAATTCCAATCCCAAAGACTTCCTGCCAAAGTCGATTCACGGCCACGCGAGCTGCCAACGGGTTATCGGGATCTATAATCCACTTTGCCAACCCCAGCCGATCAAATTTGACGCCCTCCGGCATCGGATTGAAAACCACTGGCACGCCGGGCGTTACAAGCGGGCCGAGGCTCTTGTAGTCCCCACGGAGTGCGATATGCGTTTCCCGCTGACCGATCTCTTTCATGACCAGTGTGGATGTGCTGAGATTCGCAAGCTCCGCTTGCCCTGCATCCATGGCCGCTTTCGAATCAGTCCACTCTCTAGAAAGCGATCGATGATGGGCAACGAGTTTTTCTGTCTCTTCATTCGATCGCTGTTCTCGCGGTTTCGCCAAGGATGCAGCCAGTTCCTGCGACAGCGTTGTACTGTCCACCGACGATTCCCAATCAGCTCGGTTGATGTCTACTTTCTGTGTGACCTCGTCATGTTTGATTTTAGCGTTCTGCCGTTGCACGAGAGCTAACGCATAATCGGCATCGCGGCCAAGCTGTGCCACCTCCAGTGTGGGCGGTTCTGCGTTGTTGTCTTCGGTCCCATTGAAGATCGCGAACATCTGATAATATTCCGCGTGTGAAAATGGATCATACTTGTGGCTGTGACATTGAGCACACGCCAGAGTTGAACCAAGCCAGACCTGAGCCGTCGTATTGACGCGATCGACCACTGAGGCATGACGATATTCTTCGGCACTCGATCCACCTTCTGTGTTATTGGTCGTGTTGCGATGAAAACCAGTGGCAATCATTTGCGCCGGTGTTGCCGCCGCCAGCAGATCACCTGCCAATAGTTCGATTGTCAGCTGATCGTAGGGCATATTCGAATTGAGGGATTCGATCATCCCGTCGCGCCAGCGCCAGATCGTGCGGGGTGGATCATGAATGTAGCCCTGAGAATCTCCGTAACGGGCCAGATCGAGCCACATCGCCGCCCAGCGTTCTCCGTAGGCCGGCTTGGCAAGGAGGCGCTCCACAGCCATCCCGACAGCATCAGCGTTTGAGTCACTAGCAAACGCATCAGCCTCCGCCAAAGTTGGCGGCAGTCCCGTCAGATCCAGCGACATTCTTCGCAGCAGTGAAAGTTTTTCCCCTGGAGCGGACGGGTGCAAGCCTGCCTGTTCGAGCCTCGCAAGGATAAAGGCATCAAGAGGATTGGAAATCCATGCGGGATCGGACACGGCAGGTACCTCTGGTCGCTTGGGTTTCACGTAGGCCCAATGCTCCGTGTATTCGGCCCCCTGCGTGATCCATGTTTTCAGAACGGCAATCTCGTCGGGCGTTGGCTTCTTGCCATAATCCGCAGGCGGCATCGCGACTGCCTGATCAGAACTGAATAGACGTCGCAGCATCTCACTATGCTCAGGGTCTCCGGCCACCACAGCACGTGCACCGCTTGCCAGAGATTGTGTGGCTGTCGCCTGAATATCCAGCCGCAAATCGGCCTTCCGGGCGGCCGCGTCGGGACCATGACATGCCAGACAATATTTAGAAAGAAGAGGCCGGACGTCTGTCCCGTATTCTATCCGATCGTCCGCTGAAGCCGTGTGCGTAAAAATCAAGGCTCCGTAAGAGACAAGGAATAGGCATACATTTTTCATGAGACATATTCGTGTCGGGTGGAATGAAATTGCGGTGAGACCCCGCGCGGACAAAAGTAGAGTACAGCCATATTCTGAAAAATTCTGAGGCGCGACTTCATTTATGGCAGAATACTGAAGAATCCCGCTCGAATAAAACATTTCAATCAAACCTAGCCCGGAATCTACCTCACAAGCAAGGCAACTGTGGGGCGTGAAAATATTGAAATACCGCCGATTTGAGTTTAGTCGGCCGTTCAAAAAAGGGAAGCGATGCGGACGGATAGAACGTACTTGTGTCAGTTTTCGACAGAACATAACGTCCGACAAGCATGCGAGCGCG
>QWQG01000250.1 GCA_003670925.1 Planctomycetota bacterium
AACGCGACATTCGCCGTCAGCCGAGCAGGGCAAAATAATTGACTGGAGCTGGATTCGCAAGAATTCTGGAGTTCTATCGGTTTTCGCGACGGGACTGAGGCAAGCAATTTCTGGTTGCTTGCCTGCCGCACGGGCAAGCCCACGGTTTACGATCCCCCAAAATGCATCTTTGGCCCTCGCCGAATGGGAATAATCTCAAGTTGTAGAGACTGTATAAATTACCTCGATATCCTGATTTGACAGGCAGTCCAATCGCCCTTATCGTTACACATTGCCCTTTCTCTTGTGCTTGCGTTATTTGCGTGGGCAAGTGGGCTCATATTCAACAAATTGGAGGTTTTTATGAAGTTGACTCGTTTGCTTTGTTTGGGTGCTCTGGCTGGAATGATCGGTTTTGGTGATTTTGCTCAGGCTGGTCATCATCAGTCCAAAGGGTCTGCTGGATCACTCGGTAGCGCTGCCGGATCAACCGGATCGTCAGGCGACTATGGTTCGACTGGATCTCACGGATCATTGGGCTCACGAAGAGAGCGACGCTCGGCTGCATCCTCTGGTTCAACAGGGTCGTATGGTTCGGCTGCATCTTCTGGTTCAACAGGGTCATATGGTTCGGCTGCATCCTCTGGTTCAACAGGGTCATATGGTTCGGCCAGATCTCAGAGATTAGCGGCATCACATGGTTCAACGGGATCACATGGTTCAACGGGATCACATGGTTCAACGGGATCACATGGTTCGGCGGCTTCGTCTGGTTCAACGGGATCACATGGTTCGGCCCGATCTCATAGAGCGGCAGGATCTCAAGGTTCAACTGGATCATACGGTTCAGCTGCATCACATGCTTCGAGCGGTGGATCTTCAGGTGGTCGGGTACCGCGTCGTGTTGTTCGTGGTTCACACGGATCCACAGGTTCAGAGATGCTTGGATGTCCACAGGCATCCACGGGTTCCTATGGATCGGTTTCGTCGAGTATTTCGAGCGTATGGTAGTTTGTGTCGGCAGGGTCGCGTTTGGCGGCAGCGTGTTGAAGGTGGAATTTCGGAAACGCCATCGGGTCACTAGGAAAACTGGCTGACCGTTTGGCGTTTCTTTGCATTCCGGCACTAGAAAATGGAAGAGCGATGGAGTCTGCTCAGCATTTCGTGGAGGTTCGCGTCAGGGACACCGCGCACGAACGGCAAGATGGTTCTTTGGTAGTGGCCCGCACCGATGATCGTCGGTCTAAAAAAACTATTGGGAAAAACCGGCTACGCAGTTCTCAGTCTGTGGCTGGTGTTTCACGTCTTTGCCGTGTTTATTTCACCGGCTGCCATGCCTCCGTCCTCACCGCTGTTAGAAGACGGTTATCGGTTTGCATTGCCTTACAATGAGGCATTATTTTTGAACCATGGTTATCACTATTTCGCGCCGGACCCTGGTGCCAGTACGCTGATTGCCTGGGAGATTCCGCGGGAGGGTGAGGCACCTGCGGTGGGACGATTTCCCGACGTCTCCGTTTGTCCGCGCCTATTATATCATCGTTACTTCATGCTGGCCGAAAATCTGTGGGCGTTTGACGATGAGACTCAGCAGGACATCCTGAAAGCCTATGCGCGGCATTTTGCAGCTCAGTTTGGTGCGGAGCGAATTTCACTGAATCGCGTCAGCCACGAACCATCATCGATCATGCGTTTGCAGGCTGGTGGAAAGCTAGATGATCCGGAGACGTTTCAGGAGGAAGTGCTCGGCCATTTTGATTTTTCTATCGACCTCGATGCGGCAAGTTCGTCAGCGGGCCCGAAATTTTTGAGGTAGCACAGTCGTGAGCGAGCAGCGTGATCCTTATTCTCGGGCAAGTATCCTGACGTCAGTTGGGCGGAGGTTGGATCATGGTATCGCGGCATGGCATCGTTTCTGGTTTGAGCCGCTGGACCCCTTGATGCTGGGCGTGATGCGATTGCTGACGGGCTGGCTGTTGTTCTACAACCTGTTGGTCTGGTCGCTGGAGTTGGAAACGTTCTTCGGGCGGAACGGGCTGCAGCCGCTGGCAGCGGTGCAGCGCGTGTACGCATCACGCTTTGTCTTTTCGTTCTGGCTGTGGGTTGCTGATTATAATTTGTGGCCTGTGCACATCGTCTGCATCATCGTCGCCGCCCTGTTCTGCCTTGGAGCAGCGACTCGGGTGACATCGATTTTGGCTTTTTTAATCACGATCTCCTATTCGCAGCGGGTGCCGGTCGCTAATTTTGGATTTGATCAAATTCTAGGCATGATGTGTCTGTACCTTGCCTTAGCACCGTGCGGCGCGGCGATGTCTGTGGACATGCTGCTTCGCAGGTGGTGGCAGCGGCGGAAAGGTCTAGATCCGAGTGTCGCACCGGTCCGGTTGGCGTCGGCTCGAATGGCCAGTCGTCTGATGCAGTTGCACTTGTGTGCCATCTATTTTTGGTCAGGTTTTTCCAAGTTGAAAGGTCCAACATGGTGGACCGGCGAGGCCATGTGGAACATCATCGCTAACCAAGAATACCAAACACTTGATCTTACATGGATGGCATGGACACCGTGGCTCCCGTATTTGATAGCGCATGTCACTATCGCATGGGAGGCATCCTTTATTGTCCTCATTTGGAATCATCGACTGCGGCCTTTTGTATTGACGATGGGGGTCGCGATGCACTTCGGGATCGGGGCGTTTCTTGGAATGTGGACGTTCGGACTTATCATGACATTTGCATATCTCTCGTTTGCCGATCCGGAGATCTGGCGAATGCGTTTGAGCAGATTCAACGCATTGACGGTCAGAGCACGCCTCCTCTCCGCTGCTTGCTTAATCCTGCTCATCTCGGGTTGTGCGGCCGCCCCGGATTCGCCGGAGTTAATGCTGGCACGCGCCAAAATTCTGATGGATCGAGGCCAAGGAGCAGAAGCCATTCCAATGCTCGACCTTGCCTTGCAGACTATGCCGCAGGATCCAGAAATCTACTATCAGCGAGGCCTTGTGTATGAAAGTCTCAACCTGCCCGAGAAGGCCTTAGCGGATTATGTCGCCTGTCTGCAACTGGATAAGCGGCGCACCGACGCGCGCAACAACAAGGCGGTGCAGCTGGCGAAATTGAAACGCTTCGACGAAGCGATCATTACCTTCTCAGAACTTGTTGATTTGGATCGAGAAGATTTCCTTGGATACCGCAATCGAGGACTCTGCCGCTTTGAGATGCACGACAATGCTGGCGCGCTGCAGGACTATGACACCGCCCTAGATCTGAACCCCGACGATTCGTCTGCGTGGTTTCAGCGTGGTAACGTGCGGTTGTCGATGGACAATCTGGACGCCGCGGAAAGCGATTTTTCACAGGCACTGGAACTGGACAACGAATTTGCCAAAGCTTGGATGAATCGTGGTGTCGTGCGGTATCGCAAAGGGGAAAAATTATTGGCGGCGGCAGATCTGACGAGGGCGCAGGATTTGGACAGCAATATCGTCTTGCCCGCCATCGATTTCTTCAGTGACGCTCCGCATTCCGCTGCTACCGCAGACGTCAGGACTGTGTCGGTGTGGGACAGTTGCCGTCCGTTGATTGAAGCAGAATTGGCTGACCGAGGATTTACAGAAGTCGTTTTTGTGCGAGAGTTCCCTGATCTGCAGTGCGCTGAATTGACGGGGAAATTTTCCGGCCAGCGTGGCACAATCCTTGTGACTTGTCAGCAAACAGGGAAATCGACTGTCACCCTGCCCTGCCCCGATTTACTAGCGCTTGCAGGCGGTGAACGCCTTCCATGTACGCTGCTCGTGCTACAAGGGCCGGATCAGAACGGCACGGCTGCAAAGGTTGTGCGGTTCGAACAGCAGTGGAATCCAGAAACGGCGCATGGTTCGCCAGTGATGATGGACTACGAACTCTGAGTGGTGTATTTCGCGGTTTATTTTGTGGTGTTTTACGCATCCTTTTATCGCAAGCTGTCCCAGCATAAACTTGACTCTGCACAATGACTCCAGAAACGACGCCTGAAGTCCAGCAGCAATTCGACGTGACGGGAATTCCTCCTGCAGTCTTGATCGACAGGTTGGAAAATGTTCGAATGTTGAAGGATCGTTTGAGGCAAACAAGCCGCTCTGCCTGAAATCTCGCACAAACAACGGACTACTGGCGCGAGTCGGCTGATCTAATGCCGCGTGTGCAGATGGTCCTTTTTTCCTCTGAACTGCAGAAACAATCGTCCATGAATGCTTTGTCGACTTCGCAACTTCCCGTTGGTTTTCAAGCTTCCGGGTCAACCTGTGGGATTAAAGTGAGCGGCAAACCTGATCTGGCGTTATTTGTGTCAGACCGAGATGCGACGGCGGCCGGGGTCTTCACTACGAATAAAGTCTGTGGGGCCCCGGTGATTGTGTCGAAGCAGCGCGTACCTTCGACGGTCGCTCGTGCCGTCATCATCAATTCGGGTAATTCGAATGCTGCCACTGGCGAACCTGGGATTCAGGACGCGAAGCGGATGACGTTGGCTTTGGCAGAACAACTTGGCTGCGATACGAAATCCGTCTGTGTGTGTTCGACGGGTGTGATCGGTGTGCCCTTGCCGATGCCTCTGATCCTCAACGGCATTCCCCATGGCATACAATCACTGGGCACATCGGACAAGCATTTTCTGGAAGCCGCCACGGCGATGATGACGACGGACACGTTTCCCAAGTTGACATCTATGGATGTCGCTGTGGCTGGTGGCACAGTCCGCGTCTCTGGTGCCTGCAAGGGCGCAGCTATGATTGCTCCGAACATGGCCACGATGCTCTCAGTGATGATGACGGACGCTCAGCTCACACCAGCGCAGTGTGATTCCGCTTTGCGGTTCGGCGTCGATCGGACGTTTAACTGTATTAGTGTCGATGGTCACATGAGTACGAGTGATACGGTCTTGTTGCTGGCCAACGGAGCGGTCGGCGGATCACTGACTGATGCTGATTTCGCCAAAGTTCGCGAGGCGATTCAGCAGGTTTGCCAGAAATTGGCAACGGATATCATTCGCGACGCTGAAGGCGCCGATCATTTTATCACGATCGATGTGACGGGTATGGAAACCCGAGAAGCCGCCTATCGCATGGCTCAAGAGATCGCCGACAGTGCGTTAGTAAAAACAGCGATTGCTGGCGGTGACCCGAACTGGGGCCGAATTGTTTCCGCGGCTGGCTACGCCCATGTCGATTTCGACACGGCATTTGTTTCGTTGCACATTAACGGCACCGAGGTCTACCGTGCTGGCATCCCTGTGCCATTCGATGCCGCCGCGCTTTCGAAGCAGCTGAAGACCAACCGCGATGTCCATCTGCAACTGGCTGTTTCCGGCGGTCCCTGCTCCGGCAACGAATCCGTCCGCTTCTGGACGTCAGACCTGACGCAGGAATACGTGCGGTTGAATTCTGAGTACACGACGTAGGACGCTGGCAATTTTTCCGGGGCCGTTGTTGCCTGCCGCACCGTCGCGGTTTCGATTGAATTCGGTCGTTGTCTCTGCTGTCAGTGATGTCCCTAGTCCCGAAGTGGCGGTGGCTGACACTGTCGGAGCGGGCGACGCATTCACGGCGGCGATGACGCTGGGACTTCTGGCAGGGCGACATATTGAACAGGTGAACTGTAACGCGATTGCCGCCGCCGCTTACGTTTGTTCGCAACCAGGAGCCACCATGAGTTTCCCTGCCCCATTGACTCTTTGCACTTTCTGAACTCGATCCATCAGGGAGCCTAAGTTCGCAGTTTCGCCCAGATTGAGTGTTTGTCGCCTCTGCTGGATCGGCAGAATCTGCGTGATAAGTTATTCCGATTATTCCGATTATTCTTAGGAAGTTGATTAAGGCGATGTTTCCTATTGTGCCGATAGTGTAGTTGGTAAAGATTTGTACGATCAGCAAAGCGTGGTGATTGTTCCTCCGAATTACATTGAAGTAAGGTTGCAAAAGATGCGAAAGCACACGATTCTCGCCAAGGCCGCCAGCATCGCTGTGTGCTTTGGAATACTCCTGTCAAACACCGCGTCTGGCTTCGATGGAGGACCGGTTCCGGTCGCTCGGGATATTGAGCTGACAGGTGACGGTACTTTGCGTGGACAGATCTGTACGTCGGAAGGCCGCGTCGTGGAGAATGCTGCGATCGAACTTCGATACCAAGGCACGACCGTGGCTCAAGCCATCACTGGAGCAAACGGTACCTTCGCCATCACTGGTGTTCGCGGCGGGGCTCATGACCTCGCTTTCGGTTCAGCGACAACATCTGTTCGACTCTGGAAGAATGGGACAGCACCTGTCGGAGCGGTAAATCGCCTTGTGCTTGCAGGTGAAGAAAATGTTATTCGCGGTCAAGATGAATATGCAACTCCGTCCAGCGCCTATGCTCCACTAAGTTCAGGCTTCGGACTGATCGATGTTGTCACAGTTGCGATGTTAGCCACTTCAGTGACGGCGTTAGTCTATGCAATCGACATCCACGAAGATGTCCATGAAATTCAAGACATGCTGGCTTCGCCATAATGAATCCGGTGACACATTAAAAACTCGCAGCCCGCGGAATTCCGCGGGCTGTTTGCGTTGCGTGAGAGCGTTCTCGCTTGCCCAATTGCCAGTGATCACGACGCGAATTATGCGGAACAGAATCTTGCTGTCGTGCCACAAGCAGTCGTTATGCAGGTGCAGCAGATCCCACGAAACCTTGCCGCGTAAACCGTCCAGTTCGTTGTCATCGCCATTGCCGGCGACAACAAAACATCTCAATCAAACCCGCGCGGATGATAGAACATGCGCGTGGCTAAAAACGATACGCGAATGTCAGTCCGTTTGACAACCCGCAAAACTGGCAACGGCAGCGGCAATCGTCTGATCGATATCTGCGTTGGTGTGCACGGCCGAGACGAACATGGCTTCAAACTGACTGCAGGGCAGATACACGCCTCGATTGAGCATTCCATGAAACCAACGCGCGAATCTTGCGGTGTCCGACGCCGTCGCCGAGTCCAAGTCCGTGACTGTGTGTGACGTGAGAAACACGGTTAACATGCTGCCGATACGATTGATCCGCACGTCAACACGGGCCGCATGTGCCGCAGCCTGAAACCCGTCTGCCAGCCTCTGACCAGCCTGTTCCAAACGTGGATAAGGATTCTGTTCACGGATCAGCTTCAGCATGGCGATCCCGGCGGCCATGGCAACCGGATTACCCGAGAGCGTTCCCGCCTGATAGACCTTTCCGATCGGCGACACGCAGTTCATAATGTCGGCCCGCCCGCCATAAGCTCCGACCGGCATCCCGGCTCCAATAATTTTGCCGAGTGTTGTCATGTCCGGCGTGATTCCGAACAATTGCTGAGCGCCACCGGCCGCAACGCGGAATCCCGTCATCACCTCATCAAAAATCAGCACCGTTCCATGCTGCGTACACAATTGCCGCAGCAGTGACAGGAATTCGGGTGTCGGAATCACGCAACCCATATTGCCGACGACTGGTTCCAGAATTACGGCCGCCAGCTGATCCCCATTTTTTTGGAACGCGACTTTCAGGCTTTCGCAATCGTTATAGGTAAGGACCACCGTATTGGCTGTGGCTCCGGGCGGCACCCCAGGACTCGACGGACACCCGAGCGTCAGGGCGCCGCTGCCGGCGGCGACCAGCAGGCTATCGACATGCCCGTGATAACAACCGGCAAACTTCACAATCCCGTTGCGACCTGTGAACCCACGGGCGACGCGAATCGCGGACATCGTGGCTTCGGTCCCTGAGTTCACCATCCGCACCATTTCGATGGATGGCACCATTTCGATTACCAGTTGCGCCATTTCGGCTTCAGCTTCGGTTGGTGCGCCAAAACTGGTGCCGATGAGGAGCGCCTGTTCGATCGCCTGTAAAATCGCCGGATGGCGATGCCCAAACAGATGCGGTCCCCACGAACCAATGTAATCGATGAAGCAATTGCCATCGACATCCAAGAGGTACGCACCTTCACCGCGTTTCATGAATGGTGGTGTGCCACCGACAGCACCGAAAGCGCGAGCGGGGCTGTTAACGCCTCCCGGAATCACTTGCGAGGCCTGTTTGAAAATGGATTCGCTGCGTGTTCGTTTAGATGTGTCGGGAAGCACGATTACTCCACAATTTCGATGTCGGGTTTGGCTGACTGCAAGCTCGCAATGGTTTCCAGTTTGGGTTGAGAATTACTGAGGTTCAACCACTTCAGGGCTGGCAATTGACTGAACTGCAGAATTCCCGCATCCCCCATCTGCGATCCCGCCACACTTAAACGTTCCAGCTTCTGCATTTTAAGCAGTGTGGATGCCGATTCGTCTGTGATTCGCGTGCCTTCTAGGTCCAATTCTTTGAGATTGGTTAGGGTGCCGAGCGCGGAGAAATTTGCGTCATTGACTTTTTTAATTTCACGCAGTTCTAGAAACGTAAGTTCCGTCAGCTTGCTCAGTTCACTAATCGTTTTTCCTTTGAGAATGCGGCATTCACTGATGTCGAGGTACGTAAGCTTTGAAAAGCTACTGATGATTTCCAGACTGCCGTCGTCGATGGATGTTTCGCGGAGTTCCAGACGAGTCAGCTCGTTCAGCCCCGCCAGATGTTTGATACCTTCGCCGCTGATATTTGCTTGGCGGCAACCGAAGCGTTTGAGTTTCGTGAGTTTCGCGACTTCCGGCATGCCAATATCGGTGATGCGTGATGTATCCATCTGCAGAGATTCTAGCGTGGTGATACTCCCGATCGCAGGCATGGCAGCGTCGGTGACGGCAGTGTAATTGAGGTTGAGTGATTTGAGCGGCAAGCCCCGCAGGTGTTCAACTCCGTCGTCGGACACTTTTGAGTTTTCCAATTGCAAATCGACGAGCGTTTTGAGGCCAGTCAAGTGTGCAACACCCGCGTCGGTGATGTGTGTGTTTCGCAAGTCAAGGGCCCGCAGCTTGGTGAGAGTTTTGATTGATGCAAGACCTGCATCTGTCAACCCAGCTCGACGCAGCGTCAGCACTTCAATCGTCGGCATGCCCCCGATGACTTTCAGCGTTTTATCGCCAATGGAAGAGCAGTCCGTGAGGTCCAAGCGTTTCAGGAATTTTAGGCTGGACAGAAATGCCATGCCCTTGTCATTCATGCCTGGCCCGCCAAAGCGGGCGACGGTCACATGGGGGACGCCGCTAAGGTACTTCATGGTTTCTGAAAAATCGGTATCGGAGGACACGGCAATTTCAGTCACCAAACCGGCGGCGTTCTTTTTGAGATGGCAATCGGCTTTTTCGAGTGCTGCTACGGCGGCACTGTCATCGGACGTGACTGTGGCCACGGGAGGTTTCCCGGGGCCTGAGTTATCAATGCAGCCGGCGAACAGGCAACAACCTGTCGCAAACACCGTCAGATTGCGAGTCAGATTGCGTGGGAAGGATCTCATTGGATTAAACACCCCAAAGTAAAAACCGTGCCTCAGCGCGGCAGCGTACGTCGATCTTCCCACTTTCGCAATGTATGGACGACGCTCAGCCCGTTTTGCTTACCAACGATACAAGCTTAATGCTTATTCCAGGTGAATAGCCCGCTTACAAATCACGTCGCTAC
>QWQG01000108.1 GCA_003670925.1 Planctomycetota bacterium
CGAAGCATTCTGTCTGTATCCGGGACCACACGATGTGGGCAACAAGGTGCTGGAAACCTGCGGGCGGGCGATGATCTTTGGCGGCCAGACAACGGTCGATAAATACCATGGCAACCCGCGCGTGCAGGCACATGGGCCCGGATTCAGCAAGATTTTGATTGGCGATGACTGTGTTGATCGCTGGGAAGATTATCTCGATGTGCTAGTGAAGAGCGTGCTGATGAATGGCGGACGCGGCTGCATCAACTGCTCTGGCATTTGGGCGTCGCGGCATACCGCAGCCATCGCCGATGCGATCGCACAAAAGCTTGGCCCAATTGCTCCCCTGTCCACCACCGATCCGAACGCGGCCATCGCAGCCTTCACGACGACTGGTGTTGCAGAAGCCACGCACAATCAAATCGAAGATGGCATTAAGGGGCCCGTCACGGAAGTCACCGCGAAGTACCGCGGTGGCGACCGCCTTGTGAAACACGAACGTTGCGATTACCTTCGTCCAACGGTGCTGCATGTCAGCGACTGCGACAACGGGATGGCCAACACGGAGTACATGTTTCCCTTCGTATCGGTCGTAGAATGTCCGCAGGATCAGATGTTGAAAAAAATCGGCTCGACTCTGGTTTGCACGGCAATCACCCACAACGAAAAATGGATCGGCGAACTTCTCGATGCGCGGCACATTGATCGTCTCAACGTCGGCCCGATTCCCACCTGTGCCTTAAACTGGCTGCAGCCTCACGAAGGCAACATTATCGACTTCCTCTTCCGCAACCGCGCCTTCCAGAATAGCTTGCCTCCGGCCCACTGAAGTCTTCACAAAAGCTCACTTCACCATGCGATGTCCGATGATTCTACGCCTCACCGCCCTGACGGTGTTTTGCTTGCAAATCTCAGCCCACGCGGATGTGAAACTGCCACGAATCTTCAGTGCTGGGGCCGTGCTTCAGCGGGATCGGCCACTCCCTGTTTGGGGTTGGGCAGATCCCGAGGAAAAGATTACCGTCACGCTTGGCACGCAGGAAGCAAATACCGTGACAGACAACGGTGGCCGGTGGTCGGTGACGCTGCCAGCGCAGGCGATGTCACGGATAGCGCTCACGCTCACGGTTCAAGGCAACAATACGCTTGCGGTGCACGACCTGCTGCTTGGTGATGTCTGGCTCTGCAGCGGACAGTCGAACATGGAGTTTCCTTTGGGAGCATGCGACGCAGCCGAGGATATTCAGGCGGCCGATTTTCGGCTCATTCGACAATTTGGCGTCGAGTACAATTTCGCGGAGGCTCCGCAGCCTGACGTCAAAGGACAATGGCTCACATGCTCACCGCAAAATGCATCTGGATTTAGCGCAGTCGGGTTCTATTTTGCCCGCCGCGTGCATCGCGAGACGGGCGTTCCGATGGGACTGCTGAGATCGTGCGTCGGCGGCACAAACATCGAATGCTGGATGTCACAGGAAACGCTGCTCAATACTCCCCAGCTTGAACCGTTTGCCAAAGTGATGCGTGAGTCGCTGGCTGATTATCAGACAGAACTGGCTACCGCACTGCCGGAGATCGAGGCTTGGGTCAGCCGCAGCCGTGAATCCCTCAAGATTGGCAGCCCCCTCCCGCTCCCGCCGACATGGCCCGACTTTCCTTTTGGCGAAAAACGATTTCGCCCGCGCTGTGTCACACTCCATAACGGTATGATCGCACCGCTGATTCCCACGGCCTTAAGGGGTGTGCTTTGGTATCAGGGAGAAAACAATGCGGGTGGGCCAATGGACTGCGAGCAGTATATCGCAAAAAAACGCGCCATGCTGAACGATTGGCGCAAATGGTTCGGCGATCCTGAACTGCCATTCTATTTCGTCCAGCTCGCTGGGTGGCAGAAGCCAAACGAGGATCCCACCGGCGCTGATGGCTGGGCATTTTTTCGAGACGCTCAGCGCCGCTGCCTGACGATCCCGCACACAGGCATGGCGTCGGCCACAGATATCGGTGATGTCGACGACATTCATCCCAAGAACAAATTCGATGTTGGTGAGCGACTGGCACTCTGGGCGTTGGCACATGAGTATGGTCAGCAACTGGAAACCAGTGGTCCGCTGTTCCGTGATCTCAACATCGAAGGAGGCGTTGCGCGTCTCCATTTCGAGCATGTTGGCTCCGGTCTGATGATCGGCCAAAAGCACGGCCGGATACCTGCGACGGAAGAGCAAACAGGCAGGCTGCAACACTTCGCAATCGCCGGAACGGATCGCAAGTGGCACTGGGCGACCGCTTCCATCGACGGTGACTCAGTCGTCTGCTCGCATCCTGACGTGAAACAGCCCATTGCTGTGCGGTACGCTTTCAGCATGAATCCCGCCGGAGCCAATCTCTACAACCGCGATGGTCTTCCAGCCTCACCTTTTCGAACAGACGACTGGGAATGACATCTCGCCCATGAGCGTCGTAAGCGCCATGTTGAGGCAGCACAAGCAAGACAACGATGGGGGTCATGGCCAGCCTTTAAAAGTCCGGCGACACCGCAAAACACTGGTGCCTAGGCACCACCCTACGGCTTCTTTGACTCCAACTGTTCCATGATCTCACTGAGCTCCAGAACGCGACGTTGGAAGTCCGGGTTGCGGTGGATTTCGGGTGTTCGAACGGTGCTGTGCAGAATGGGGATCTGATGCGCTAGGCGACCAGGACCGGGGCTGAAAATGAAAATGCGGTCGCCGAGATACACGGCTTCTTCAATCGAATGCGTCACGAAGAAGACCGTCGCTTCAACATCATTCCACAACTGAATCAGCAGATCCTGCATCTGCTGCCGTGTCTGCGGGTCTAGCGCGCCGAAGGGTTCATCCATCAGGATGATTCGGGGATGCAGAATCAACGTACGCGCGATTGCCACACGTTGCCGCATGCCACCGGATAATTCGTGAGGATACTTGCCGGCATCGGACTGCACATCCAGTCCCACCCGCTGAATCCACTCCCGCGCCTTTTCATATCGTGTGGCGCGATCGACACCACGGCATTCAAGACCGAAAGCGACATTGTCGAGCACAGTGCGGTTGTCAAAACTCGTGTAATCCTGAAACACCATCCCGCGCTCCGGACCAGGTCCCATCACATGGGTCCCGCTCACCAACACCGAACCGCTCGTGGGCGGATGCTGCGGCTCCAAACCGGCGATCATCCGCAATACGGTGCTCTTTCCGCATCCGCTCGGTCCCAGCACCGTGATGAATTCACCCTTCCCGGGAAGGTCTTCTATCTCAAACGTCACGTCTGAGATCGCCGTAAACGCATCACTGCGGCCCACGTTGTAGGTCTTGGTAACGCTTTTGAATTCGACAATGTTTTTGGACATGAGTTCAGAGGCCAAGCGTAAAATGTCTCGATCGGTGGTCGCACGTTTGACCCACGCCAACAATTTGTAGCCGGATTCGGAAGAATTTGGATCGCACGTCCTCTGCGGACACTCTGAATTCTGGCGAATCCGCTACCTCACCGCCAGAACAAACGCAGCGTACCGCGTGTGAGCTGCCACAGGGCATTGCGTTCAGCCTCGCGTCCATATTTCCAGCGGAAGATCAGACACTGCAACAGTGAAAGACACTGGTCAATCAGCCATGCCACAATCGGAATCGTCAGAATGATGATCGCCATAACTTCGGTGATGCCACGTTTGCGGAAGACATTCAGCAGGTTACCGAGACCACCAGCACCGTCCGCATCATTGACGACTTCGACTAGCATGATATATCCAAAAGCCAGCCCAAAGAGGACTCGCGCGGAATTGAAAATTGTCGGTAGCGCGAGCGGCACAAGCACCTTGAGCACGATCTGCAACCGCGACGCTCCAAGCGTCAAGGCGGTCTCCACATAACGTTCTGCCACATCGCGGATCGCATCCGCGGCATCTGACACAATGAACGCGACACAGGCGATAAAGATGAACATGAATTTTTCGGTCTCACCACTCTTAAATAGCGCGAACACTAAAGCTGTCAAAGCGGCGACCGGAATATTGCGGCCAAACAGAATCAACGGTGACAGGAAGGCACGGACCAAGGAAAAGCAGCCTGCCGCCACTCCCAACGGAATACCGACGAGCAACGCCAGTAAAAAACCGATTGCGACACGGCTCAGTGATTTGACCGTATTGTTAAACAGATGACTTTGGGGTGCCTTACTGTCCCACAGTTTCGGAAAGTAATCGAAGGCTTCCTGCGGAGAAGGCAACTGCGAATATCCCAGAATCCGTTCCTCATATTCCCCGTGTGTGACATACCACCACGCACAGAAGCAGAATCCTAGACAGACGACCGCAGCTAGCAAACTCTGCCAACGCGAAATATCCGTTCGCAGACCCAGCAACGGGGCTCGATGGACGGCAGGTTCCACTGCAATGTTCGGCACAACAACAGCCTCGGAAACACCGAACGCAGGATCCGCCGAGGACGGCTTGCTTGACGGTGAATCTGTTTCGTTCATGGCTGAAGGCTACTTTCCAAGAATCCAAGCAAATAACCCGCGTGCCAGATGCATGCGATTTTCTGCCTGCTGAAACACGATACTCTGCGAACCATCCATCACATCGTCAGTTACTTCCAGACCCCGCTTGGCGGGCAGGTCGTGCATGAACCGGGCGGCCTTGGGTGCCGTGTTCAGGAGGTCTTCGTTGACCTGAAATTCCGCAAACGCCTTCATGCGTCTGACGGCATCTTCCTCCTGGCCCATGCTGGCCCAAACGTCAGTATAGACGATGTCGGCCGTCTTTACCGCTGCCGCAGCGGAATGCACCTGCTGGACGCGATGGTGCGGATAGCGTTGGCTGAGTCCGTTTAGAAAGGCTAGCGGGAATTCAAAGCCTTTTGGCGCAGCAAGCGTCATTTTCATTCCGGCCATTGCAGAGGCAATCGCCAATGACATCGCCACGTTGTTACCGTCGCCGACAAACGCAAGGTGCACGTCCTGCAGGGTGCCCAACGTCTCCTGAATCGTCAGCAAATCGGTCAGGGCCTGGCAAGGATGACGTTCATCCGACAAGCCATTGATCACCGGGCAACTCGAGTGTTTAGCAAAGTCTACGATGAGCTGTTGCGAATAGGTCCGCATCGTAATCACGTCGCTGAAGGAACTCAGAACCCTCGCGATGTCCTGCAGGGATTCGCGTCCGTTGAGTCCCGCTTCGGCGGTGGTCAGAAAAATACCTGACCCCCCGAGATGGATCATGGCGGCTTCAAAACTGTTGCGCGTTCGCAGCGATGGTTTCTCGAACAACTGCGCGAGGACTCGCCCCTGAAGCAGCGGAGGCCGTTCGCCCTTTTTGAACAGGGCCTTCAGGTCCTTCGCGCGCGCCAAGATGGCCGACAGGTCCGCCGGATTCAGATCATAAAGAGAAGTCAGATGCTTCATCGCTCGGCATCAGTATTCAGGCCGTTGCAGTCGTGAGCTGCCGACGGTTGTTTCAGAAAATGAAAATGACTGAGCCATCCCAACGCGCGGAACAACTCAGCCAGCCAGATTTCCCTGCGTCTTGAAAAACGCATGTTCGACCCATCGCAGGATGTTGATGCGTCATAGAGCCTCATACGACACCATCCCCGCGCCCGTGGGCGCGGTTTCCCGAAAAAGGAACACGAAGTTTGGCAAGTTTTTGCTGTCGCGCTAAGTCTCGCACAGCGAAAACCTAAGTTTTTCGGCGTTCTCCTGAACGAATCTCTTTGCCGCGCTATGCCGTTTGTATTTCCCGAGCGTAATCAAACATCGGGGACGATAGATAACGTTCGCCTGAGTCCGGCAAAACGACCACAATTGTCTTGCCTGCGTTTTCAGGACGCGCAGCCACTTTCAACGCTGCAGCCATGGCGGCCCCACAACTGATCCCGCACAAGATGCCTTCTTCGCGTGCGACACGTGGAGCCATTTCCATGGATTCTTCGTCCGTTACCTGAATTACTTCGTCGATCAATGACATGTCGAGCACATCGGGCACGAAGCCCGCACCGATTCCCTGGATTCGATGTTTGCCCGGTGCGCCACCAGAAAGCACCGGGCTACCAGCCGGTTCCACCGCGATCGACTGCAGTGGCAATCCTTTTTCTTTTTTTAGATAACGAGAGACGCCCGTGATCGTGCCGCCTGTTCCGACACCCGACACAAAGATATCCACCTTGCCGCCGGTATCTTCGAAGATTTCCGGACCTGTCGTGCGAAAATGAATCTCCGGATTGGCAGGATTCTTGAACTGCTGCGGAATGAAGCAATTCGGTTTCGTGGCCATTTCTTCCGCTCGCGAAATGGCACCCTTCATGCCCTCCGCACCCGGTGTGAGGATCAGATTTGCCCCGAATGCGCGAAGGATCATCCGGCGTTCAATCGACATTGTTTCCGGCATCGTCAGCGTCAGCTTGTAGCCGCGAGCCGCACAAACATACGCCAAGGCAATGCCCGTATTGCCGCTGGTCGGTTCGATCACTTCCATGCCGGGCTTCAGGCGTCCTGAACGCTCTGCGTCCCAGATCATCGCCGATCCGATGCGACATTTTACACTATAAGCCGGATTGCGGCCTTCAATCTTCGCCAGCACGGTTGCCTGCATTCCGGCGGTCAGACGGTTGATGCGGACCAGCGGCGTCCGGCCAATGGTCTCAGAATTGTCGCTGAATATCGCCATCTCTAGTGAACCTTTCTCAAGCACAACGAAGTAGTTTGATCCATCAACCCTAGTCTAACGACCGATCGTGAGTTCGTAAAATCTCCCCGCGAAGCTTGACCCAAGAAAACACAGCTACTGCGTGAACGGCAAGAAACCACGACCACAGCACACGCCGTTCACTCAAAAGCGGCCGCATCAGACGATCAATCGTTGGCGCGTGTCCATTGGGCGTAGGGCACGGGGCCGAGGAATGCGGGGTTCTCGAGGGGGGCAGCTTTGCCGAGCTCACTGATAAGCGGAGTGGCGAATTGAAACCCTGCGTATCCCGCGAGGAGCGGGACCATGACTAATTTAATGGTCCAGCGATACGGCCACCATGCCGCCTGAGTTTTCTGCATGCCGCGATGGTAGGCCCATGCCACGAGGATTCGCGCAGGATAGGTGAGGATGATGAAAAAAGGTGTCAGCACGAGAAGCGCATCGGCCGGCAGGAGTTTGATTTTTGCCAGATACAGTGGGAATGTCATGACGTACATCAGCACCGTGGTCAGCATCCAGCATAACGGAGTGCTGCGGATGACGCGCCTTGCCGCGCGGACCGAAAAGATCGCACTGAATTTTCCCGTCACTGCCTGGTGAACCTGTAACTGTGGCAACCATGCCGCCACGGGAATCAGCAACACACCTCCCAGCAACGACAGCAAACCAAAAAAAGGTGAAGTACGTCCGGGCGCTGAATAGGCCACCAGCAGGCCAGTCGGAATAAACAACCAGAGCACGGCGCCGACGAATGCTTTCAGGCCAATCCAGAAATGCTGAACAGGTCTGACCAGTTGCAGTACCTGCTCGATCCCTTCCGACATTTCCTCACGGCCTGTACGGGTGAAAATCTTCCGCAAAAACCACTTGAGATTTTTGAACGGTCGTAGAAAGCATCCGACCATACCACCCCGCGCGATGGCCAGCATCAGATGGACGGCGACAATCGTTTGGAGAACCTGCAGAATTGTCTGCATCTGGACAACCTGCGGATGCATGGCACCAAGGATCACGGCGGCATCGCTCACGCGTTCGGCCTGAATGCGAATCGGGATCAACAACAGAATCGAAAAGAACACGATCACGCCCAACCGGGGAGCGAGCGCCATCAAGGGAAAACCGTCGCGCAACCGCCCGCTGACTGCGACGCGCTTCTGGGGATCGATAAGGTAGCCAAGTGTCAGAATATTCAGACCCGGAATCGCGGCCAGAATGGCCAACACCATCACAAGGCAGCCTGTCCCGAAGCCCAGATGGATGAACCAAAACGCGGATCGAATGGGCTTCCAGATGCCCGGAAAACGCCCTGGCCCCATCCGTTCTTCGATGGGAAGAATTGGCGGCGACGCTTCTCCTGCTGACGGTATCAAAAACGGGCTACTTTGTGGAGATTCTGTCAGAATTGAGGTCATGAACAGGATTCCTCAGGGATTAACAAGCCTTTGACACAGGATGTTGTCTTGCTCAATTCGTTGAAACATGGCCAGAATTGTGACCTGAGTTCCAAGTTTCCGGCTGATCATACGAAGTATACAGGATGTGCGGCCTGTGGCTCAGTGTGTTTTTGTGTGTAGGATGAACAATCATGTCCGTCGCGGGGAGAGCGGGAACCAGCGGCGTGCCGTTGAGCAAAAATATTCCGGCTGGGTCTCGGACACGAATGTCCAAGCTACTTGAATTCTGGGAGTTCCATGAAATGCGTGCGGCCGTGATTATCTTTGCATTGCTGATCGCTGCGCTGGTCCTCAAAGTCGTTCAGGTGGCAGGGCGCGTTGAGCAGCTCGCCGGATCGCCAGCAGTGGTGACAGACGATCAGCAGCTGGGTCCGGCTGTGGCGCGGCTTAATGAACAGTTTCGCCAGCAGTGGCAGGCCGAAAACGTGCAGGTCGGCGATACGGTTGCTGATTTGACCGTGCTGCGACGCTTGTCACTCGCCATGTTCGGCACCGTGCCGTCGCTGGAAGATATTCGTGCCTTCGAACACGACGAGCAGCCGAACAGAATTGATCGCTGGATTGTGAAGATGCTGCAGGATTCGCGTTTCAGTGACTATTTTGCCGAACGCCTCGCCCGCAGTCTGGTCGGTGTTGAAGACGGTCCGTTCATCGTCTTTCGCCGCGATCGGATGACGGCATGGCTCGCGGCACAACTGCGCAAAGACGTCTCGTGGTCTCAAATGACAAAAGAGTTGATTGCCGCAGAAGGCTTGTGGACCGATCGACCAGCCGCCAACTTTATTACCGTCGCCCGCATGGAGGACGAAAGCCTGAACGTGAATAAACTGGCAGGCCGCACAGTTCGCACGTTCCTAGGCCAGCGAATCGATTGTGCTCAGTGTCATGATCATCCATTTGATCCGACATGGAAGCAGGCGGATTTTGAGGGACTAGCCGCGTTCTATTGTCAGGCATCGTTGTCGCCCGGCGGTGTGACAGATTACGAGACAGGTAAAGATCAACAGGAAGTCGTTTACAAAGTGGTGGATCCCGGCGCAGAAACAGGTCGCGTAGTGCCAAGCGCCGTCCCGTTCCATCCAGAATGGCTGCCAGCAGATGGTGGCCTGCGATATCGTCTGGCAGGATGGGTCACGCACAAAGACAATCGTCGCTTTGAACGAGCGACCGCCAATCGCGTCTGGGGCTTTATGCTCGGAAAGCCGCTGCACGAACCCGTCGATGATCTGCCGCATCCGGTGGATGGGGAAACCGACGCCCTTGATATTCTGGGGCAGGAATTTCGCGCCCGTGGGGATCGCTTGAGCGTGCTCATTCGCATGATCGCGATGTCCGATGTGTTTCGCCTTTCATCCGAATCGAGTGCGGACAATGCAGACACCTATACCAAACAAGTGCAGGCATGGGCGGTATTCCCCTTGGTGCGATTGCGGCCGGAACAGGTGATCGGATCATTGTTTCAGGCTGGGCATGTTCGATCAATCGATCAAAATTCCAATCCCTTCGTACGGGTCGCAAAGTTCGGTAATGAAAACGATTTTCTGAACGAATATGGGGATATGGGTGATGAAGAATTGCTGCAGCAGGTCGGCACAATTCCTCAGGCCTTGTTGCGTATGAACGGACGATTTACGGCCGAACAAAGCAAAGTGGATGCCTTATCTGCACCGGCGCAGATTCTCAATTTCTCGCCAGACAACGCTGCCGTCATCGACAATTGCTATCTGGCTTGTCTTTGTCGTTTTCCGGCTGTCGATGAGCGCGCATATTTTCTGAACCTCCTGGAATCAACGACCGAAGCCGCAGCCGAGAAACGCAAAGCGAATCCTGAACCGCCTGCAGCAGGTCCCAAATTAAAAACCACGCGAACGCGCGCTCAGGTCGTGGAAGACCTTGTGTGGACTTTGTACAACAGTCCTGAGTTTTCTTGGAATCACTAGCATGCATCTTAACCCCACCCGTCGTCAGGTTCTGCAGTTTCTTTCCGCTTGCGGCGTTTCTCTAGCTCTCCCGGGCATGACCCCCAGCGCTGCGGCGCGAAGACGGGATGAGCGACCGAAATCCCTGATCACGCTCTGGATGAGCGGCGGGATGAGTCAACTGGAAACCTGGGACCCGCACCCCGGCACGAAGTCAGGAGGTGCAGTCAAGGACATTCCGACATCACACAAAGACGCACGTATTTCTGAATTGCTGCCACAGATGGCCGCACAACTTCATTCGTGCATGTTGATCCGTTCGCTGACTTCGAAGGAAGGCGACCATGAACGCGGAGCGGCCTTTGTCAAAACCGGCTATCGTCCGGAACCGACATTGAAATATCCGACGCTGGGCGCAATTGCCGCGCATGAATTGCCGAATGCTGAACTGGAAATTCCTCAATATATGACGCTGGCACCCGACCGCATTGTGCCGGAGGGCGGGTATCTGGGAAATCAATGGGACGCCTTTCGCGTTTTCCAGCCGGGTAGGGGGCTGTCGAATCTGAAATCTCGCGTGAATCCCGAGCGTCAGGCTGATCGACTGCAGGGCTTGGATGTCGTCAGCCAGCAGTTTGCCCAACGTCGTCAGTTCGGAACAAAACGCACGCTGCATCAGAATACGCTCGATCGCGCGCTGCAAATGATGTCGTCTCAGCAACTAAAAGCGTTCGAACTGGAGACCGAATCGTTAGGCGTCAAAGCGGCTTATGGCGACACATCATTCGGGCGCGGCTGTCTTATCGCGCGGCGCTTGGTTGAAGTGGGCGTTCGCGCAATTGAAGTCACCCTTCCTGGATTTGATACACATGTGTCGAATCATAGTGGACATGTAAGTCAGTGTAAAATTTTGGACCCGGCGATCGCCGCGCTCATTCAGGAATTGCGCGAGCGAGATCTGCTGGATTCGACGATCGTGCTGTGCATCAGTGAGTTCGGACGTACCCCGAGCATCAATCCGGCTGCTGGCCGCGATCACTGGCCAAACTGGTTTTCGTGCTTGATTGCCGGTGGCGGATTCCGCGAAAATACGGTCATCGGAGCCACGCCAACCGACGTGTTCGAAGGAAAAAAATCCGACGGTAAGCTGGTTTTGCCTGCCGAGCCAGTCCTCGTTCCTGAGCTTTACGCCACAATCATGGCGACCATGGGAATTGACTTCCGCAAGGAAATCCTGACTCCTATCGGCCGCCCGATTCGCTTCGCCGACGCCCTCCCCTCCGCCTCTTTGCTGAAAGAAGATGTGGCACGCAAAGTCATCAAGAGCTGACCGTCCAGTTTGCGGTTTTGGAGCATCGACTCTATCATTCGTCGCCATGCAAACCGAGAGTCACAATTTTACTGAGCAGAGCATCGTGATCGTCGGCGTCGGCCTGATCGGGGGCTCGATCGCCGCTGCTGTACGCCAGCGGTTTCCCGAATGCCACGTGATCGGCATCGGGCGGAATCAAGATCGCCTCAAACTCGCTACCGAACGCGGATTACTGACCGAATGGTCCGATCAGATTTCTGCGGCCACGATTCCTGATGGTAGCCTCGCCATAGTCTGTCTTCCGGTGGGCCAGATTGCCGGCGCCGTACGCCAGCTAGTGGATGCGGACTGCAAGTTGGTGACGGACGCAGGAAGCGTGAAAGCCTGTGTGTATGAGGCCTTAGACGATGCCTCTAGAGGACGCTTTATCGGATCGCATCCGATCGCAGGCAGCGAGCATACGGGATTTGAAAATGCCGATGCTGACCTGTTCGTTAATCGAATGTGCGTCGTCACCCCGGTCAACGCCGCCACAAGCAATACGGAACGCATCGTGGGGTTCTGGAAATCTATCGGTTCCACCGTGCAGCAAATGTCGCCGGATGCACATGATCGCGTGCTCGCGTTGACCAGTCATCTGCCCCATATTGTCGCGGCCGTGATGAGCGGCTGCGTGGCGGCGGAACTCTTACCGTTCACGGGTACGGGATTTCGTGATACCACGCGCATCGCCGCCGGATCGGCCAATTTGTGGACGTCAATCCTCCTAGGAAATGCCACACACTGCGTGGCCTCAATCGATGCGGCGGAAAGCTTGTTGCAAAAATTTCGCGAAGCCATCACAACCGGCAATGCGGCGACGCTGGAATCGCTGCTAGAAATGTCCGCGCAACGTCGCAGAACTTTATAAGCCGATCCATTCGCGAAAACGAATGTCATCCACGTTGCGACCACTGACGACGACGACAATGTCTCCTTCGCCGCTGAAATTCGTTTTGCCACTCAGCAGGGCCGCAACGGTAATCACTCCAGACGGCTCAGTGCGCAGGCCATGATTGTCGTAAATCCAACGCATCGCCTGTTGAGTTTCCAGATCAGGGACGCTGACTGCCTCGGTCACATGCTGCTTCAGGATCGGCCAATTGTGCGTGCCGACATCGTAGGACAACAAGCCATCGCAGATGCCCGTTGGTCGTTCCACCCGCACCCGATGTCCGGCTGCGAGCGATTGGCAAAAGTCATTCGCAGATTCCGGCTCGACACCGATGATCGCGGCAGCTGGAAATGCATCGGCAATGGCCAATGCATGGCCGGCCATCAATCCGCCGCCGCTGACCTGGCAAAGGAACTGCGAGACCGTGCGGCCGTGACGATGCAGCTCTGCAGCGATTTCAAGACCGCCCACACCGTTCCCAGCGATGACATGCGGGTCGTCATACGGAGATGCCTGAATCGCACCTTCGCCCTCCACAATTTCCCGCGTCAAGCGATCGCGTTCGCCCGTCTCATGGTCGCGTGCAATGTCATACGTGCGGGTCTCCGCGCCGAACGAACGAGTCAGATTGAACTTCACCACCGGGGCACTCTCGGGCATCACCACGATCACACGTTTTTCATATCGCATCCCGGCGAACGCGATCCCCGATGCAAAATTGCCCGACGAATGTGCCGCGACGGGTCGCGAGCCGATCCGCTCTAGGTTATTTGCCATCCAATTCAGAGCACCCAGCAGCTTGAATGATCCCGAAGGAGTCCAGCCATAATCCTTGAGCCAAACACGGCGCCCCGGAGCCAAGCCCAGTTCCTTCTCCAAGGCACACGACCGGATCAACGGTGCGGGTGTCACATGCTGGCGAATCACAGCCTCAGCTGTCCGAACGTCACAAATGTTAGCGATGGAAATTGACATCGACGGCGAGTCTTTCAGGTGGGTCTTTCTGATATTCGACGCATCTGCCTAGCGGCGTGGGGATGATAGGTGATCCCGCGTTTCCTGAAAACCACCGTGCCGAAAAAGCCCGGACATCCGTTGTCCTGCATCACTCCTTACGTAAGAGCAGCGCCAAGACTTCGAAGTGATGCGTAAACGGAAACATATCAAAGGCCTGAAGGTAGTCGAGCCGGTAGGCGGAGGCCAGCAATTGAATGTCGCGCTGGAGCGTGACAGGATTGCAGCTGGAATAAAGCAGCAGGCGGGGGTTTAACGTTTGAATCAGTGCCACGCTGGCGGTGTCGAGACCTCGGCGGGGTGGGTTGCAGATGATCGTGTCGAAGTTGTGCGATGTGAGTTCAGCGGCCGTGAACTGATCGAGACTGCGACAAAGAAACTGAGCGTTGTGACGACGGTTGCGACCAACGGCTGCGACCGCACAGGCGATGGCGTTGCTCGATATGTCGATGCCCGTGACAGAGCGTGCGTGCGTGCAGGCTGTCATTGAGAAGGCACCGACACCACAGTAAAGATCGAGAACATGCTGTGCTGCGTGGTCCTGAAGGATGCGGCCTGCAGTGGCATACAATGCGGCGGCGATCTCATAGTTCGTCTGCAGAAAACTCTGTGGTCCGAACAGCAGTTCCGTGTCACCAAAGCGAATGGGTAGATTCGTGGCTTCTGAAATCGGGATTTCTTCAGTGCCGGTCATCGTCGATGACCGCACGGGCTGCACGTTGACCGACATCACGGCGATGGACTGTTTCTCCGTACCGGCCACTCGCCGCCACAGACTGCGCACACGATCGACAGCCTCGCGGGATCGCAGCACGAATTGCACGATCAACTGCTGATGCGTCGGAGAACAGGTGATGACGACGAATTTCAGCTCACCTCGATCCGTCTGCATGTCATACGGCATGAGCCTCGATTCACGAATAAGAGACGGCAACCGCAGCGTGAATTCATTGATCAACGCATGATGCAACGGACAATCATTAACCGCGACGATCGTCTGTTGATCATCAAAAAAACCGATCTGCAGATCGTCGAAGGTGCCCGTAACAGCCAACTTTGCGCGAATGCGACTGCCGGCGACTTCGGAACACGGTACAAATGGCAAACTCCGCGTTTCCGGAAACAGCTGAGTCAGGACATCCTGCTTGTGTTGCAGTGTGGCGTTGTATGTCTTGTCCAGCTGGCTGCAGGAGCGACAGTGTTGAGATTGAAAGTGTTCGCAGTGCATCAGTTGTCAGGTATTCGATTGAGCGTGTGATACGCATGTGGATGCAGCCGTGGTTCGCTCTCTTGGCTGCGGATGCCAGAAGCCATGAGTTCATGCACGAAGAGTTCGCGCAGATTGTTGATTGTCAGTCGCACGCTCAGGCCGTCGGCGGTTACGATGGCCGTCGGAATGACTAGATCCTGTTTCTGGATTTCGTCACTGCCGTAGGTCGCTTGGTACAACACAGTGTAGCTGTTCATCTCGTAGTGTCTTGCCTGCTCCGGAAGCCGCAACTGAACTCACAGCCCGCATGCTTTTAACAGCGATGTCTGGACCGCCAGATCATGATCCGGCGAGAAGTCGGGTGCTTTTTCACCACGCATGATTTTCGCCATGTCAGCGGCATCATCAACATAGCGCACGTATTTTGGAAAGGTTATGTCCTGATATCCTTTGACGTACGTGTCGCGGGCGGATGACAGCGTGACTCGGGCTGCCGGGTTGTCGAGCGGCTGCAGATGAAACGTGCCCTCCGTGCCGCACACCACGAAATGTCGTCGTGCACCGCCATCCACTTCGACCGCACTGGACTTGACGGTTGCCGTAGCTTGGGGATATTCGAACACTGCCAGCATATTGTCCACTAACTTATCGTCATGCCTGTCAAGATGCCGGGGGAATGCAGTGACCTGCGTGGGCTTTCCGAGCACACCGATGACCAGATCGATGACGTGACAACCCAGCTCAAACATGACTCCACCACGGAACTCGGCCAGCTCACGCCGGCTGGCGGCATCGACGACTTTGCTCATCACGGTATGGACTTCAAAGACGTCACCCAACCAACCGCGTTTTAAAAAATCTCGCAGCAGCACGATGCCCGGGTTGTAGCGATACATGTAGCCCATCTGGAGCAGCAGCTTCTGTTGCGTTGCAGATTCAAGAATCCGCGTGAACTGTGCAAGTGATTCGCCAGCAGGTTTGTCAACATGCACATGCTTGCCAGCTTTCACACAGGTCTCAGCGACATTGAGCAGATCGCGAACTTGGGTTTCCACCAGAACCGCCTGAAGCCCTGACACGTTCAGCAATTCCTCCTGCGTCATCCATGGCAGGTCACGAAACGGCTCTTGAGCCTCCGCTTGCTTTCGGAGCTCCACGTTCGGTTCCACAATTCCCACCACTTCGTAATCCGGCGACTTCCGATACACGGATAACTTACTTGCGTGCGCGTGCCCGACGCCGATCTGACCAATCCGAATGCGTGGCTTGGCAGGGCTGTCATCCGGCAAGGCGGACGCGGACTTCGAAAGCAGCGAAATCGCGAGTGTGCCGCCGATTCCTTTGATGGCCTGACGTCGGAGATATTTCATGCGCGAACTCCCGAATTAGGATTGAGCAACTTCAACACTCCAGTCCGGTCAACGTGCCGGAACTTGAACTAAAACTATCCGTTTCGATTCCCAGTCGCTGCAGCAAACTGACAAAAAGATTGCACAGCGGCTCGTTGTGATCGCGTTGAAATGCCAGATGCTGCCCGTGGCGGAAACCACCGCCTGCCAGCAAGATGGGCAGGTTGGTATTATCGTGCGTATTCGCGTCACCCATGTTGCTGCCGTACAGCACCAGCGTGCTGTCGAGTAAGCGGCGGTCGCCATGGGGTTTGACTGCAAGGTTCTGAAACAGCTTTCGCAGAAGCGCCATTTGCTGTCGGTCGGCACCCTCGAGCTGGGCGACTTTCTCCGCCGCTTGGCCATGGTGGCTAAGGTTATGGTAGCCGTCTGTCGTTTGCTGGCCATCATGCAACTGGAAAGCCGGCGTGGCAAAGGCATCTACCATCAAGGTTACAATGCGGGTTGCATCCGATTCCAACGCCAACTGCGCCATCGATAGCATCAGATCAAACTTTTCGAAGAACAGTTTCTGGTCTTGGATGTCTCCTGGTAAAGCCTCAGCCGTGACGGGCTTTGGACGCTGTTCCCATTCACGTGCCGAGTGCAGACGCTGCTCAATCTCGCGAACTGATGTGAGGTACTGGTCGAGTCTGGCACGATCATTCTGGCCCAGACGTTGCGCGAGTTGTCGTGCGTCGTCAAGCAGCGTGTCGAGAATACTGGCGCGTTCTTCGAGTCGCCGCAACTGCCGATCGACTTCGCCCGGTTCGCCCTGCACGAACATCCGGCGAAACAGTCCCGGAGCGCTGTCTTCGGCAGGCAACAGCGCTCCATCGCGCGTCCACGACAGGCTGCGGTTGGCCTTGTCGATGTTCACGCCGAGATTCAGGGTGGAAAATCGAGTCACGGGACCAAGCACCTCGGCGGCGAACTGGTCCAGCGAAATGCTGTTCCGAAAGCCGCTTCTCGTCGGGCCGCGCGCCCCTGTCAAAAAACAGTTCTCTGTACTATGCCCGCCCGCGACATCCGGATGCGAAAGACCGCTAAGGATTGTGAAGTCGTTTCGGAATTCACTTAGTTCCGAAAGATACGGAGACGCTTCGTAGTCGATCCCCGCCGTCTTCGGAAAGAACGGCCCCGGCAACACACCCAGATTATTGGAGATCAGCAGCATCCGTCGTGGTGGTTCGACTGCATCCAACTCGCCGCTCGCCGACACTGTCGGAATGCTCTCCAACCATGGCAACGCCACCGTCACTCCAACGCCACGCAGAAATGCGCGGCGAGGAAGAGCATGTGTTGTCGTGCGGTGTTTTAAGTTCATGGTTTCGTCAGGGAGCGTTTGAATTGCCTGCAGCTGATCCAAGGAAGATTTTGCTATGCACCAATTCATGCAGCAGATCGCCCGTCCGGTAATCATTGTCGCGGCAGCGATTCAGAATGTCTTCGATCTTGCGGCGATCTGCAAACCTCACCGGAGTTCCCGTGGCATAAACCGTCAATTGGTGCAGCAGATTCCTAGCAAGCTGACGCGGATCTGCCGCCAGCAGGGACTTCAGCTCGTGAATGTTGTCAAAGCTGCGGCCATCCAGCAGCTTTCCGCTCGCATCGACGGACGACGAAAGCGTGTACGCGAAATCGTGACCGGCTCGATCAATGCCGCTCACTCGCGCGCCTTTCTCCAGACCACGATACTGTGTTCTCCAACCGCCGAGGATGTCAAAGTTTTCGAGGGCAAAACCCACCGGATCAAAACGCGCATGACAGCTCGCGCAAGATTTATCCTTCGTATGCAATGCCAGCAATTCCCGGATCGTAGTCGCACCGCGAATGTCAGGCTCGACCGCAGGAACGCTGGCAGGCGGAGGCGGTGGTGGCTGCCCAATGAGCCGCTCCATGATCCATGCTCCCCGAACAACAGGCGAGGTCGTTGTACCGTTGGCCGTGACTTTCAGGATCGCCCCCTGCGTCAGCAATCCGCCGTATGGGCTACTGACTGGTACGGAAATCTTGCGCATCGCCGAACCGCTGATCGGCGGCAGCTGATAGTGCTGTGCCAGGCGATCATTGGCAAAGATAAAATCGGCGTCGATCAGCATCCTGACCGGCAGGTTTTCGCGTACCATCGCGGTGAAGAATGCTTTCGTCTCACGCTCCATCGATTCAATAAGATAGGCGTCAAAGCGGTACTCCGGGTAAAGTCGCGCGTCCGGCTCATCCCGATGCACATGCCGCAAATTGAGCCAATAGTCTACGAAATTCTGCACGAAGCGATCGAATTCCGGACCTGAAACCAGACGATTTGTTTCGGCACGCAGCACATGGGCGTTGCGAAGTTGACGGTTGCGCGCGGATTCCATCAACTGTGGGTCGGGCCGAGTATTCGTGAGGAAGTGCGACAGTCGTGAGGCGATGGCGTAGTGATCGTCGGCCTGCAACGGCTCGGCTAGATACAACAAATGCCCTGAACACAGAAACGCCTTGTATCCAGCCAGCATCGCCTCGGCGAACGGCACACCCTGTTCCAATCGCGCACGAATCAATCGCTCGAACGTTTGCAAAGCCGCATCCGACACTGGCTGCCGCGCCGCCCGATCGACGAACGTGCGGAGGAGCCGTCGCGCGTCATCTTGCGGCTTATCCGAGATCACTTCAACCGACAAACCATTCCCATTCTGCGGCGCACGAATGGGTAGTTCGTCGAACAACACGCGGTGCGCTGGCGGCGGCCAGAATTCGGGTGACAGCGGACCTTCAGTCTCCAGCCACTGAAACGCGACGCCCGGTTGACCACCTTCCGGAAACGGCGGATAACGATACGTCGGCGGGCCACCGTCAACATTCCGAGCCAGCGGCACGGGTAGGCCTAGCAGGCTGTATTCAAACGTCTCACCGGCTTTCAGTTGAACCGTCGTCTCGTAGTCTGCACGTTCCGGTTGAATATCGATCAACCCGCCGGTCGCCCGCACGTCACCCGAGACATCGGGCCCCGAAGGCTTACGCGCACGAAACGTCATCGGCAATGACTGCGCTGCCGGCTTCAACTCAAACTCGGGCAACTGCAGGACTGCTCGTGCCGAAAACCGCACGCGATACGCGCCCGGCAATGGAGCAACGAAGCCCTGTGGATAGCCGTAGTAAGGCCAATGGGCCGACCGAAACAGGGCCAGTTCGATCGCCGCATCGTCGGGCGATTCTTCAAGCAGTTTGTTATCGATCGCCTTCAAATCCTTCGCGAAGAACATGGCTTCTTGGTTGCCAAATGTCGCTGTCTCCGGAAACAATCTGCGGCCGACCGCGCGATACTGCGTCAGGGGAGGTGGCTCGATTCCGCTGCCCAACGCTTGCAGCAACGCCGATTCCGCAGCGTCGAGGTATGCCGTCAATTGCACGCGCGACATATCAAGCGTCTCAGTCGTTTTGTTGAAACGATGACCTTCGCGATCTTCGGGTAGCATGTCGCGAATGTCGAGCGTGGGCAGTGTCAGCACATCGCGCAGGTTTTGCTGATACTCATCCCGATTCAGTCGCCGCATCGAACCGCGGCCCAACGCCGCCACATCATTCGCATCTGCTTCGTGAAGTGACGTAGCCAGCGACGCGACAAGATCCTGTCGCTGCTCAGCAGGCAGTTCGTCGCGATTCGGAGGCATCTCCCCGCGTGCCACTCGATCGTGAATGCTGATCCAGCGGTCCCGGACAGTTCGGTCGCTCAGCGCAAACGGGAGCGAAGTCAGATCAAGCCCCCCCTGCTGTTCGTCGACCCCATGACACGAAACACATTTTTCGGCAATCAAGGCTGCCGCTTGCGGGTTCAGGTCAGCTAAGAACAACGGCTCATCGGCGACGGCATTGCAAGTCCCCTGAGCCTGTAATGCCAGCACCCAAATGCAGAGCATGACAAATGAGCAAATTGTTGGACCCAACGAGTTCTTCATATACGCTGTTTTACTGTGTTGGTTTGGACAACGCGACTTCGTCCCGTTCTGCTCATCCGGCCGTCGGCCACCTTCTCCCCCGATTTCGAGGCAAAAGGGACACCGGGATCGGCTGATGGTTTCGAGCTTGATGCGGCAGTCAGGCTGCGTTCCGTATCAGACGAACTGACACTCCTCAATAACGGGGCCATCTCTCGATCAAAATCCTGCTTGGCGACAAACAGCACCGCTGAAAGCACGATGGTGACGGCAATCATACGCGCGGCGGATTTTTGCCATGCGGGCCGTGCACGAAGTCCGGGGAGTTCACTGATCCAGCACAGCAAGGGAGTCAGGAACAATACGATTGCTCGCAGACCTGTCAGCTGCCCGAAGTAATGACCGATGCACAACAGACTGCACAGTCCGATCACCCCTATGCCGATCGTTCCCCGAAGATACTTTTTGTCGAATCCATCGACCACCTTCGCCAACAGCTGGGACGCGAATGTCGCTCCTACAAGTGCGGCCGCCAGCGGAATCGCAGCAGACCCACCCTTAATGTATCCAGCCATCATCGTCGCCAGACCAGTACCCTGAATGACCATCGCCAAACTGAGGGTGATGCTGCCCGCAGCTGCACGCTCTGACAACCGACACAGCAGACCCCAGATCGCGATCAGCCCCGCGAAGCTGCCACCAAACACAGCGACCGTCTGCGCAAAGTTCCATGCATCAGGATGGCCACTGCCGAGGTCGCCGCCCCTGCTGACGTCGCCAAGGTACACAGAATCATGCAATAAGATTCGGCCAACGGACGCATACAACGCCAACCGGAAACCCAAGGCGCAAAGAGAACCGCATCTTTTCGGAGCAGAATACCCAAGAATTCGGACGTTCACCGCCTCCCCGCCTCCCAGAATTGCAGCCAACAATTCCAAGATCACAGTGGCAGGGAGCACAATAAGCAGAAAGCGATTGAGCGCATTCGCAGGCGGCCATGTCCACGAAAACTGCAAAACACGGCAACCCGTCACGATCCCCACACCGACCGCCAGCACGCAGCTGACGGCGGCAACGGAGTGCATGGACTTCCGCATGATAAGCCGGAACACCAGCACGATCATCGCACTGGCGACCACGGCCGCTATCGACGCCTTCAAATACGAAATCGGATCCGGCATCCGTTATTTTCGCATCCCTTCGCAGTCAATAATAATGATCGCTTCATCTCCAATGGCTCCGATCTGCGTCTTGTCGAAACCAAAGTCGCTGCGTTTCAGTTTCAGTTCGGTGGAGAAAGCCACGCGCTTCACGTCTTTGAAAATGTGCTCCTTGCCGCCCATCAGCGTCAACATAATTCCCTTCGTCTTTCCATGCATCGTAAAGTCACCCGTGACTTCGTAACCACCTTCGATCACCTTGACACCTGTACTCTTAAATTCGATCGTGGGGAACTGCTTGGTGTCGAAGTAATCCGGCTGGCGCAGATGCTCGTCCCGCGCGGCATTCGCGGTATCGACACTGTCGGCCTTGATGGTCAGCAGAAATGTTGATTTCGTCGGATCCTCACGATCCAGCGAAAAATTTCCGGCGACGTCATTGAAACGACCGTGAATCCAGCTGATGTCCATGTGTCGCGCTTTGAAGCTAACCGACGAGTGAACCAGATCATAAGCGTAATCATCGGATGCTCCAGCCAAACGACCCACGCCACTGAGAACGAGGATCATCACGAAAGACATCAGGCAAGTTGTGCAATTTCGACGCAGCATGGGAACTCCCGGGAAAACAGGTTCGGAGAATCAGAATCACGGCAACTGAGCCGCCTCCTTATCGTATGGGCCGCCTCTCCTTCCGTAAAGCGGACAGGCAAAGTATCAGCATCAGGTGTAGTCGCGGATTTCGGTGGAGTGTCTTGTGCGGAGTTCCAAGATACGTTCCAGAAGTCGCTCCATGCGACAGCCACGGTCCGTCTTTTGATTGACTCGGCTGACTCTCCAGCGGACAACGGTTTGACATGTGGCGGATCAGCCTTTAGAGATAGCATCCACTGCGTCTCGGTAAATCCGCAGTAAATGATAGGCAGGAGAAGTGTCCACATGATGTCTGAATCACGTCCACAACGCCACAAAAATTCGGGCGGTCAGATGTTCGCAGCCAACACACCGATATCAACATGGAAGTAGTCGGTCAGTTTACGGATCATCTGCCGACTGAAGGTCTTCTTTCCGGCAAGCACTTCAGCAATCGTGGACTTCGGCAAGTCGAATGAAATAGCCACGTTACAAAAATTGTAACGTGGCTAAAAATTGGGGCCGCTCGGACTTGAACCGAGAACCAACGAATTATGAGTTCGCTGCTCTAACCGATTGAGCTACGGCCCCGGATCGACAGCACATGCACTCGCAAGCAACAAAACCTGCGTGAGCGTATTTTAGGTAATTCAGACACGCAAAAACCTAGAAAATCACCAAAGATGTCCCGCTTCTGCCATGCCCAAACGAGCAATTGTGCGAGCTGGCCAAAGGGAAGCAACACTTCTTCGGCGTTTTAGCAATGCCTCCTGAAGCAAAGCTGGAATATCTCAGAGTCCACGACTTTCTGCAAGCAGAGCCGCAGCCGCCCCTCTCCTGGAAACGAGTGTCCGCTTTTCCCGCCGATCTCCAGCCTCGCTCATCACCGTGGCCGGGAATGATTTCTGTGACTGAGTGCGGGATGCCGATCACTCTGCCACCCAATACGCAGACCACGAGAGGGACGCTACAATTTTCCACGTTGCGTTATTTTGTCTCCTTACGGGTCGCCGCGATGGTTGGTACCGATCGGATTCCGGATGATTTTGCATGTTGACATGGATGCATTCTATGCGTCTGTCGAAGAACGAGATGACCCGAAACTGCGTGGCAAACCCGTCATTGTCGGTGGCACTCCGGAGGCCCGCGGCATCGACAATCGCACGGTGATTGCTGATCGAGAAGCGAAGTCGATATCGCATGAAACTACGTTTGCAGAAGACATCTGTGACATGGATGTCCTGCGCGCGTGGTTGATGGAACTCACGGACCAAGTCGCTCGTCGCCTGCGCAGTCATGCGATTCAAGGCCGCACCGTGCATTTAAAAATTCGCTACAGCAACTTCGACACTTATACTCGGACAAAAAGTGTGTCGCCGGGGACAAATACAACAAACCAGCTCTGGTCCGTAGCCTCACAGCTCCTCGCCTCTCAACTGCCCGCGCGTCCACTCCTTGTGCGACTCCTTGGGATGGGTGTGTCCAACTTGCAAAAGCAACAACCAGTTCAGCAAAGTCTGTTTGCGGAGGAACAAGACAAGCGAGATACAAAACTGGACCTAGTCGCGGATAAGATCCGAAATCGTTTTGGAACCACGGCACTGCGGCGCGCCAGTACCGTCCACCACGAAGCAGAATACAAGCCGCCACCTAGTCCCGAGTAAGCAGCGCGGTCATGTGGCGCGAAATACGCTCGTCTGCAACGCGAGGCGACAGCACCAGCGTCCCCAATCAAGACGTGAACCCTACGAACTAGGCAAGCCGCTAGGCAGTCGCTTGCTTTCCGTCAGCTGCGCGATCAGTCCCAGGGTCGCGACGGCATCGTGAATGGATTCTGTTGATCGGCGGGCTCCGCTGCGCGCGTCGTCGGTGAGCCAGAATCGGTTGGAGGCAGCATCGGCGTGAGCCGTGAGATGGGATGACTGGGTGTGCATCGCGCGATTGAGTGCCAAGGCCAGACGTTCAGAATTCACAGGTTGGCCGTGGGCATTGAGCACATGAAATTGACGATCGTCCTCAGGGATCAGCATGGTCAGTGCGACATTCGGCGTGACAGCCAAATCATGCGTGCTGCGACAGATGATTTCCAGATCTGTGGTCTGCGAAATCCCGGCCAGACGTTGCTCCAGCAAGACGTCATCAGTTCGCACAAGGATCCGTAGCCCAGACTGTTTTGGATACCACCGTAGCAGCCAATCTCGGTAGCGATCTTCAAAATTTAGGACGTCGTGAGCGCCTGATTGCCGCGTCAATCGCCGAGCCCAGCGTCTGCGGACGGCGGCATTCGGCAATTGAAGTTTTAGAAAACTTGCGGAGGCAGAACTGACGTGTTCCAACTGCACACCAAAATCTTTCCAGACGACCGGAACCGCATCGCCTCGACGATCGAAGACATCCACTCCAGCCCACGCATTCGGTGATCCTGCACCGGTTACCAGAATCGCGCCGCAGCTCGCGTGAAAACAACGCGCCGCTTCCTGAATCGAAGCGGCCGTGCATCGACCGATATCTAACACCGGCATCCCAAATTCGCGGCTCGCCGCTACAACACCGACCGCCAGATCAACCGATGCACTGCGTCCGTCGTAACCCACAATCACTGGCGCAATGGCCTCAAACGATGCCGCCGATTTCTCTGGATCCGTCACCACAGATTGCCCTCGTCGAGTCTCATGCGAAGATCGCTTGGCCGCGGCGTCAACATCGTCCTGCGCGCATTGCTCCTGTAGACAGGCACTGAAAATCCGAGTCAGATCCGCGGCCATCTGACGATCCAAATCGTTAATGTATTGGCCTCGGATGCCATACTCCGTCCGCCGAATTCCGTCACTCCGCTGACTGCGAATGCGTTCCGTTTCGAGCACCGTGCGTGTGGCCAGCCCTTCCGAATCAAAACGCCATGCGCACTGATCGCAACCGGGCCATGCAGCATTCAGTCGCGCCAGATGAATCGCCCGCGATACGGCACTCACACTTCCCGGACAGACGAACGGCGATCCGGACACAGGTGCCAACTGGTCAAGCAACTCATGCGAAGTTGTGCGAAATGGTTCGATGGGCATTTGAGTTTTTAACGCTGGTAAATCGGCAAGTAACCGTATTCAATCGCCAGTGCCAGCACGGACAATGAAGTCGCATACACTTTGCCGGCTTGGCGTTCAGTGCCATCTTCGGGGTTCCAGTAGCCGGCCGGATTCTGAAGGTCAAGGATTGTTCGATAGAGTGCTTCACGCGACTGACGCCATTCATCGCCGCCGACTTTGAACATGCCGACGGTGCAATAATACGCGCCGTAATAAAAATATTGCTCGCCTTTGGTGAGTGGTCGAGACAGAATCAGCTTGGCCGCCGCAAGCGTTTCATCAGTCCGATGTTCGCCGCACACTTCCAACGCCACGATCCCGGTTCCAGATCGAGTCACAGAACTGCCGTGACCAACCATGTAACCAAACCCTCCGTCGTGTTTTACATGCAGACGTCGAATGTAGGCGATTGCGCGATCGATATTTTCTGCCGGGACGTCGCAGCCGATATCTTTGGCGGCACGCAGTGCCAGTAATTGCCACGCTGTAACACTCAAGTCTGAGTCACCACTGGTGGGCTGATAGCGCCAGCCGCCATCGTGTTCGGCGGACTTCGGATGATTTTGCGCATCGACGATCAGCTTGATCGCCTTCTGCAGGGCTTCACGGCATGGTGCGGATTGTGCTGGATCGACCATGCCCGCGATTTCGGCCAACATGAGCGTTGCGATGCCGTGACTGTACATCGGCCCATGGCTGCGCTCCTTGCCGACAAGGAGGCCATTGTTATGCTGTTGAGATAACAGCCAGCCGACTCCGCGCGTCATGTGGTGACCATACGGACCTTCTTCCGGTACATGTCCGCCTGCCAAAAACGACATGATCGCCAACGCAGTCGTAGCAGTGGAATCTCCGAAGTCGCTGGTTGTCCATGCGCCTGAGACCTGTTGTTCCGCTGCAAGCCATGTGAGCGCGCGACGAATGGATGCGTCCAGCTTCTGATTGAGCTCAGCATTTTCGTCGGCGGAAAATGCGATTGTCGGCCCGAGTCCGGCAGCAGCCAGACCGCCGAGCGTGACTGACAGAAAGCTGCGTCGCGAGACGGAATGCTGGCCGATGCACTCACGAGAAAACAATCGTTTCATAGACATTGGCTCTCCAACGCGGATTTGTTGAGTATAGGCAGAATTGGCCCACTTCGCCACCGCCGATTGGGCCACATTGTGCCCAGGGGCTCTGTCACGTTGAAAAGCAGTCAATCGGAGGAATGTTTTATTGGGCCTCGTCACTTCGTCTTCCTGTGGCTGGGCGAATAGACGCGCAAATTGTGGCCTTGATCAACCAGCGTCAGTCCCCGAACCTGTCCCATCCCCTCCCACGCACCTTCATAGGGGAATACCGTGTACTCCGGACGTGTGCGCGTGATGACGTATCTGATGTCAGAGTTCCGCAGAAGAACGAGGACATCATCCGCAGCCCGAAATTGTCCGGGCTGAATCACGTGATTCTGGCGTGCTGAACCAAACCACGGATAGGTTCGTTGATCGAGCACCAGAATCGTGCAGGGATCTTCATCGATCGAAAACTGTCGAAATACTGTACTGCCGGTGTACGACTGAAAATGAGCCGCAAGCCCGGTGTGCCAGGTATTCGAAAGCCCTGCCGCTGCGGCCATCATGCCCACGGTCGCCATGGTAACGACAGAGACCCCTGCGAAGCGTCGATTCCAAAACAGGATTCTCAGAATCCATCCAACGAGCAGACAATCCAGTGTCACCATGGCCAACATGAACGGTTGCGTCTGGTGTTCATGAGTTACGCACAACCTGGCCCATTGAAATCCGACAGTCAGAATCAACAACGCCAGACACAGACGCTGGGCACGCTGGAGATGTGAGACCAGCGTCACGCCGCCAATGACCAACATCGAGAGAAAACAAAGTCCGTAACGAACGGGAGTGTACGCCCACAGCAGATGATTCAATGACCCGGGTTCGTCTTCGACGCAGTACGGTGTGACGAGCCAGATTGACAGACATCCGACAACGGCGGAGGAGACCAGCAGTCCTTTCAGAAGTCCAGCATCGTTATCTGAAGTGCCAGCGATCGCCCGGCTCGACATCGGAAGCCCGATCAGTATCACAGGCACCAGTCCCAAACACGCAACGTGCAATGGTCCGCATTTCTGCCAGACGGCATCAAACACAAACTTGAACATCTGAGGATGGCCGTTACCCGCAATCGATGTTGACCATAAATCGGGATATGTATTTTCTGCAACAGCCTCAACTGCACCAATCGGATATAACGCCAGTCCGGTCACCCACCCGTTTCTGGCGTACCAGTAGAGACAGAAGGGCATGGCCGACATGCAACACCACACCAGTGAACGCGCACCGGTACGCAGGCTGCGTTTCCAGATGATGCAGACCATCAACAGACAGACAACCCCCAAAGCATAACCCAAAGCGATATGTTTCGTTCCGGCCAAAACACCAATGGCGACTCCAATCAATGTTGATTCAACTCGGTCAGGGCGAAGCCGAGAGTCCAGCTTCACTCTGAGAATCAGCGCGAGTGCTGCCGAAAAACAACCGACAACCATCAGATCATTCGACGCATCAATCGTCTCGTGAATCGTTGTGTAGACGGCAAGGACGCCCGCCGTTCCGACATACTGCAGATTGCGGGGGACTTGCAGCGACTGAAAAATGGCGAGTGTGGCAAAGCCCCAAAGGATCACGACCGGGACGTTGCTGAGTGGCACAAGAAAGTCGCCTGAACAGCCGGCAGTGGCCCAGACCCCAAGCAGTTCGCTGTTGCCGGGAAAGTACCAGCGCGCACAGTCGGGGACGTACAACGACCCGGTTTGCAGCCAACTGTCAATTAGCGGCATGTGATACCACAGCGAATCAAAATCGGTCGGAAACTTCAGAACCCCGTTGATCACGGAATGGACGAGCAGCAGCGTCACGGCCGACGGACGCACGATCGGATCCCATGACATTCCAGCCGCTGCAGTCGTGAGCCGCGAGGCGCTCGCTGCGGGTAACTGCATGTTGGAGTGTGCAGGCTGCTCTTCCCGCTTCCTGAAGAAACGGTCTGCGCACCAGAGCATCAACACGGCCAGCAGTTGCTGGCGAAATGCGGTCAGGAATCCGATCGCCCCCAGCGCAGTTGCCGACAACACCAGCGTGGCCACAAACAACAGGCTGCAAAACAGGCCACTGTGAATCGCGTCTTCTCCGGGAAACAATCGACGATGCAAGCGCCGCAGCAGGGCAACGATGACGAGGTTTCCAATCAACCAAATGCCCGCCGCAGCGGCATCGAACAAGCAGAGTTGCATCATCCGTTAACCTCGGCCGGAAGTGACGGGCGGCGAAGCACTGCGACAATCGACAGCCCAAATGGCGGCGACACGACACGCTCGGCAAAACGCATGAAAGGAATCATGAGACTCATGAACCGATACTGTTTCGCCCCGTGCAGTGTTTTCCTGAGCAAACGATAATGAACCCACCAGCCAATGGCCCCCAACAGGTTGAAATAATGCATGCGGCAGACTTCGAACGACGTTTGTGAGACGACGGTCTTGAGCATCCCGCGACTGTAGCGTCGAAAGTGTCCATCCAGCCTGTCATAGTCACCATACAGCCACGGGTGTGCTGGAACGAGCAACAGCAAATAGCCACCCGGAACAAGAAGTTGCTCGGCTCGCTGCAGGAGTGTGGCGTCATCCCTGACATGCTCAAGCACATTGATTGCCAGAATTGTATCGAATCCGGAAGTCTTCAATTCCCCCAATTCGCTCTGACCGCAGGTTGAAATATCCAGCAGCGAAAACCGGCACTCGGATCGACTAAAGAATCGTTCTTTTGCGGCCGCCAGTACATCCTCTTCCACGTCCAGGCTGCGAATCAACGAACAGCGAGGCAACCGTTCAAGAATCCCACCAATGCCACATCCGATCTCAAGAATGCGGTCCCCGATAAACGGACGAAATTGTTCCAACTGCCAGTCCAGATATGGACCGTTGATTCTGTCGAATTCGGCATATCGGTTGAGGCGAATCTGCAGGCCGGTGGAATGGGAATGTACAGTGTCACGAATGGCACTCATCGATCGTCTCTATTTTCGTTAGCGTTCACGCCTCATAATGGAACCTCCGGCAGCAACCACAGATAAACACAGATATAAGTCAACAGTCAATCTGTGTTCATCCGCGTCCATCTGTGGTTCAAACAATCATTCTCGATATGACGTGAACGGTTACCTATTTTCTGCGAACGTAAGACAACATGCTCAGGAAAAAGCTCCCAAAGACTGTCTGAACGCCGACACCGATCATAATCACCGCAGGAATGACCTGCCGCACAGAAATTTCGGAAGACAGCCTTCCAAACCCGGAATTTTCCCACACCCATGTCGCTTTCGCAAGCAGCAGGATTCCCAGCACGGTCAGTATTCCGCCAGCAATGACACCGTACTCCATCGCCAGTCGTTTTTGCCACCGATCCAGAAACGGACTGTGCGGATGTAAACCTAAAATTGTTCCCAAAGCCCGAGCAAACGTTCCGGCCAGAAGAATCTGATATCCGACCAACACCATCGCTCCTCCAACCAGCATTGTATTGACGCTCAATCCAATGGTCCCCATCCAATACGTGCCGGATGTCACAAGCACCATCATCAGCGTCAGCCCGAGACACGCAAGTGTCGCGCCGGGAATCACAAACAACCATCGCGGGCAGAACAGCAACATAAATCGCAGATGCCGCCAGCCGTCCCGCCAACTTTGTAAATGCGGCGGTCGAGAACGCCCATCACGACGCAGCACTGTTGGCATCTCGGTAATCTTCAGGCCGTTCAACGTAGACTTGATCACCATCTCACTGGCGAATTCCATCCCGGGTGTTGACAGCTCCATCTTGTCATAGGCCGCTTTGCTGAACCCACGCAAACCGCAATGAAAATCCCCGGCAGGACAACGAAAGAACAACCGTCCGATTCCGCTCAGCACCGGATTGCCAATCCAGCGGTGCTTCCAGGGCATTGCCCCCGGCTCGATGCCACCTTGAAACCGGTTACCCATGACGAGGTCGTAACCTTCACGAAGTTTGTCGACAAATCGCGGAACGTGGCCAAAGTTGTAACTCGCGTCTGAATCGCCCATCAAGACAAACCGACCACGAGCTGCCTCAATACCGCCCATCAGAGCGTTGCCGTAACCTTTGTTCGCGACTGCCACGACTCGAGCGCCGAGGGCAACAGCGATTGCCTGCGAACCGTCCGTACTGCCGTTGTCGGCGATCACAACTTCTCCCGCAATTCCACTGTCCTGAAAAGCAGCCATTGCCTCTTGAATGCAAATGGCCAACGTTTCCGCTTCATTCAGGCACGGCATCACCACCGTCACTTCTGGACCAAAACCAACGTCGTCGACCAATTGCGAACTCTCAGCTTCGAGTCTGATTCGTTGATCAATCGTCGTGGCCATTTCATCTCCAATTCGAAGAGCGATTCGTTGAACGGCGAGCCGCAGGCGTAGGCGCACTCGTTCCGGGGCTCCAGCCCTGGAACGCACTGCCTTTGAGGCTCTGCCTCGAATGCGGCCAACGATTGTGCATGAACAACCTGACGATTGGCAGGGCCGGAGCCGCGAAATCCATTTTCCTTCCGCCTACGCCTGCGGCTCGCCGTACCGTCAAAACTCTCCAATCACTTCGCCGCCCTGAATCGTCGCCAAAGCGCGGTAAACGCCGAGATCAATATTCTGTGAAATAAACTTCACGCTCCCATCAGCGAGGGCAAAGCTGGCACCCCCAGTATGACGACTCATAAAACCATAATTATTTCGCCAATCCGTAATGTTATCTTCGTAACTGATGCCATCCGGTTTGTAATTCAGCGGAATGGCACACGTCCCGGTCGAAGCATTAAACGAAAACCACCAAGCCCATTTTGTCCAGCCGGCAACTGTTTCACCCACAGCAAACGTATTTGATGTTCCGTCTGTGATGTCGCGAAACCGAGTCACGACCGGCTGCAAATATCCAGGACAAATGACACCGTTCCCCTCATTCAGGCCGTCTGTACTTCCCGCAAACCTGCCCGACGGTTCGGAATGCACAAAGTTTCCAACACCCCAGTTGCTTCCGCCAACTGCCTTGTAATTTGTCACACCCAGCACCCAGTCATCCGGCACGTCTGCACGAAGATTCATATGCCCATCGTGAGTATCTGACGGGCAGCGAAACAACGGCACGGCACGATCTGCCACGAGCCTGCTGGCGTAAATACTGTCTGATGGATCGATCAACTCCGACAACACACTTTGCTCGATCTGCGGCAGAATCCCCTGCAGCCAACTACGAGTCCGCGAAAGTGGTCCCACATCATGGGTGAA
>QWQG01000236.1 GCA_003670925.1 Planctomycetota bacterium
ATTGACCTACCAATACAGTGGTCGCGATTATCGCCTGACTGATGTCTTTGGTCAGGTCGTGCAGGAAATCATCGCCTGATGAAGACAGCGTGTCATCCGTCTATTGATGTGTGCCACTGGCTCGGCCAGTTCGTCCTGTAAATGGCCAGCACTGGCCCGAGCCAGTGGCACACAACCCATCAACTGATACGTGGCAACCCGCTAAACCAGTTCGTGCAGTGGCTTATTGCCTGGATCGACGAGGTATTGAGGGACGCCGGACAAGTCGAAGACGCGAGTATTCTGAGCATCCACGCCGGCGCAATGGTACAGCGTAGCAAAGACCTCCTGAAACGTGACCGGGCGAAGCTGCGGCTGCTCGCCATTGCGATTGGTAGAACCGATCGCCTGTCCCGTCCGCATGCCGCCCCCTGCAAGGACAGCCGTATTGGCCTGTGGCCAGTGGTCCCGACTGTTGTTGCCGTTGATCTTTGGTGTACGGCCAAATTCACCCCAGACAACGACTGACACATCCTGATCCAGACCACGCTCGTGCAGGTCAGTCACAAGTGCCGCCAGACCCTGATCCAACCGCGGACATTCTTCACGACACTTCGGGTAGTTCATGCCATCCGAACCATGCCAGTCCCAGCGACTGAAGTTCAATGAAACAAATCTCGCCCCTGCTTCGACAAGTCGACGCGCGAGGCAAAAGTTCTCTACCATCGGTGGCGCGCCGTCGCGTTGGAATGCTTCGTTGCTTTGACCGTAACGGGCCACGATACGGGGATCTTCCTTTGAAAGATCCAGAGCATCAATTAGACGCGACGTCGTCAAAATCCCCATCGCCTGTTGAGTATAGACATCCAGACTGTCCATCTGCCCGCGATGATCGGCGTCCCGTCGGAAACGATCCAGTGATCTCATTAGACTGGTGCGATCCTGGAGCTTTTCAAGCGTGACTCCATTCAGCGTCATATTTTCGGGTCTGCTGCGAGCTTCCCGTCCAATGACGTTAAACGGAGCATGTGCGACGCCTAGGAACCCCCCGTCGCCAGGCTCGCCCCATGTGCGGTTTCCGGTCTGATACATCAGAGCGACGTTGGCGGGAATCGCCGGCGTGACCTGTCCCTGCATCTTTGAAACCCACGCGCCTCCGGAGGGCCAGCCACCCGGTGGCTGGCGAGTCCCTTTGCGACGGCCGGTCATGCATTGGTAGGCATCGTGGCCCCCGTCGGAATCTGATAGCGATCGGACAAGCACAAACTTGTCCATCAGCTCTGCCATGCGCGGAAACATCTCACTCACGAAAATCCCCGGGACCTTTGTCGCAATCGCTGAGAACTCCCCACGGATCTCCGCCGGCGCATCGGGCTTCGGGTCCCACATATCCAGATGCGGCGGCCCGCCCGGCAGATAGATATTGATGATCGCCTTGTGAGATCTTCCAGTGTTTGCTTCTGATTCTGCCCGCAACGTCTGTTCGAGACTAATTCCCCCGAGAGCCATCCCGCCAATTGTCAGAAAATCACGGCGGGAGACACCATCGCAGAATCCCCGGCGAGCGGCATTCTTTTGCCCAAAAATTGTCAACATGCGGGACACCTTGGCAGTAGAGATGAGGCGGGAGCAAAAGAAACTTGGCGAGAGTGAATGCGGCGCGCATGGATCGGATCCCAGCCTCTCGCGTGCTCGCCAAGCGGGGAGTTTAGCGAGATCGCCGGACATTGGTCAAGAATTGCCAAAAAACTTCGACCGACATTGGAACGGTTTGTAAATCGAACCTTGACTCTCGAAAACGGCTCGGTTCTCTTGAGGTCCAGTACATCAATGGAAACGGGCGCGTCTCGGGAGAATTCCAGTTCCGTTTGCTGTTCTGGTTGGTCCACAGAAGACCGCAACGGAGCACTTAGTTTGGAACGGATAATCGAGTACTTCTGACTCGGCAACGATTTTCAATACGAGCCGGGCTGGTTTGCCGTCGAAGGTCAGTTTTCCCTGCCGTTCACGGAGCTGATTGTCGTAACAGCACGGCCCAATCTATTGAAGGGCTTTCCCTGTCTCATCGAAGGCGGCAATCTGGTCCGGAACATGTATGATGTCATCAGATTGACATGTCAGAGTGAACTGGAAACTGTACGAATCGTCTTCATTCGCATTCAATGCGCATACCTCCAGACGCCGACCTCCTGCTTCAGCGACGGTGCCTTTCGTAAATTTGTCCAGTGTTAGAGTTTCAACTCTGACAGGACCAGATATGCGAACGCGGCCACTCGACTCAGGATCGTTCGGGCATGAATGATTGCATACCAATCCCTCGACGTCATTTCTGCTGACATCGGGCATCGACGGATGGGCCAACTCATGAGCCATGTCTGACTCGAGAGACTGCGGTTGGATAATCTCCTGAGCGACCGCACCGCTAAAAGAGAATACGGAAAGGCAAAACAGCGTCGCAGTGCAAGTCATGACCCTTGCAATGGAAATCATGAATCCCAACGCAATCTAGGGTGAGTGTCGTCTGCTCCACATGAACACAGCTATCTGGTCGGTTTGGAAACGCCGCCGCACAGATGCGAATTATCATGTACGATTGACGGAGTGTAGATCAGCAGACGCATTGTCAGGGAAGGTAACGCTGCCCAACAGCGCAGAGCCGAAAATGCAATTGTCGGACGACGGCCATTTCCAGAGAAACGGCCAGAGTGCAAAGTTGTTGCCGTATCCACTTCAATCGCATATTCGATATCCAGAAAGAGCTTTCATGATGAATGAGTCAAATCCCTATTGTTCGCCAGCTGAAACCAGCGTGGCGAGGGTGCATGAGTTAACGGTAACACAAGCAAAATCTGGTCGACGCAGAATCATGCGACTTGCCATCGCGTGGGCATGGTGGGGCTGGCTGTTGTCTGACATGTGGCGAGATCCCATCGGAGATCTGTCCGCGTTCCTGATCTTTACGGCTGGCACCCTCACGGCTGGCGTCTGTGGCCACCTGCTTTACTGTTACGTTTTAAGGTGGCGTGGAATCGTGCTGCTCAGCCTTCTGTTGGCTCCTCTGCCGGTTCTTGGATTACTGGGATTTCTGTTTGGCTCAGTTGCAGGAATGCTCGAGCTTCTGGCACTCCCAATAGAATTTGTAGCCCATCAAACATGGACGCACCGCATCACGTTTTCTCTTCCGGTATTCAGCAGCATCGTGCTGCTTGCGATTGCACATCCGTTGAAACCGGGTCTTTCGAATGCCATCATCACCGCGATTGGAATCTCCCTGTGGTATGGAATTGCGTTCTTAGTCGGAGCAAACGCAGGCTGATCGTCGGAGATCGCAGCCAAGGGAGTCAGGCAGACGGCTGTGTGGTGGCTTGACGCAAATTGTGTTCGCGGCAGAGCCGAGTGGGTGCAGTCTGTTATTGCCGAACAGTCTAGAACTTCCAAGCCCGTGTCCAGTCGTGGGAAAAAATGATCTAGGCGCTCGGAAGGTGCAATTTGAATTCTGCCGAGGTACCCTACCAAACATGTATTCCTGTACCGCCGGTTGTCCCAAAATCTCTCCTGCTGAAATATGTTTGCCATGGCCAAACCTTGGAATATCCTTGTCACTGCTCGGGCGTTTCACGACAGCGGAACGGACGCATGGAGGTCGCTCGAAGCAATTGGCTGTAGGATTCGTATTTCAGATCGATGGGGACCTTTAGTGGAATCCAGCCTGATCGAACAATTGAAGGACATCGACGCCGTGATAGCAGCGACGGATCCTTACGGCGCGCAGGTCTTTGCGGAGTGTCCCAGCCTGAAACTTGTGGCACGTTGTGGAGTGGGAATAGATTCGGTTTGCCTGTCTGCCGCGACTGAGTCCGGGGTGATCGTCACCAACGTTCCTGATGCAATGACAGATGCCGTAGCAGACTATTGCTTTGCATTACTGTTGGCTGGTGTGCGGCGTATTTGCGAAGGATTGCAGTGCATGCAGGAAGGTGGCTGGACGGAACTCCGAGGCTACGAACTCCGCGGAAAAGTCTTGGGGTTAGTCGGTTTTGGAAAGATTGGCCAAGCCGTAATGCGGCGTGCTACGGGTTTTGGAATGACAGTTATCGCATCTGATCCGTACTACGAAGACACGTCTCGTGCTAATCTTTTTCCGAATGTGGAGTTCGTTGAGTTGGACGAGGTGTTCAGGCGAAGTCGAGTGGTGTCGATTCATGCGCCAAATCAGCCGGAAACAGTGCATTTGGTCGACGCCCGTCGATTAGCGTTGATGTGTCCCGATGCATATCTGATCAATACCTCACGCGGGAAATTGATCGACGAAGGCGCGTTGATGCAAGCTCTCCATTCACAGCAGATTGCTGGTGCGGCCATCGATGTTTACCAGACGGAGCCGCTGCCTGTCGATCATCCACTGCGGAGCACGCCGGGGCTGTTACTGACCCCACATAATGCGTTTAACTCCATTGAGGCGGCAGTCCGCATGAGCGACGGATGTGCTCAACCGATCTTGGACATTCTTGCAGGATCGCCTCTGCAGAATGTCTGCAACGCGCCAGTGTTGACGCAGTCTAACCTCCGAATCCGGACTCTATGATGAGCAACTTAAGCAATCATGCACGGAAGGGAACAGCTCTAGATGGAACACAAACAGAACTCGGCAGTGGGTCTGCGACCGCACGTCAGATCGGCCTCTGTCGCGTGTTTAATGATCGGTGTCTCGGCGGTTGTTGCTGCCCAAGACGATAGCGAACTACTATCGCGATATCGCACAGTTACAATGGGGGCAGGCAATGCTCAGTAGGGCATGGTTTTCTTTGAGTCAACGCATGCAGCGTGTCGCAAATGCCACACCATTGCCAGCGATGAACGGCTTACTGGAGGTTCCGTTTATCGTGGTAAGCTCTGTCTGTCGGACGTCGGTGCATCCAGACTTCAGTGATTTCGAATCGAAACAAATCTGGGCTCTGACACAGTCCGATCGACAGCTTGTCAAGGTTCGACAAATAGGAAGTTGCCTCGAAAAGCCTGCTTCTTTCGGCGTCGATAGTTTGGTGAATTGCTGATCGTAGGGTATGAAGGCACGATCTTTTCGCTCGTGCTGGATGATTCTATCTTTGAATAGCCACTGCAGAATAATGCCCCAAGGACATCTTTCATGAACCGCTTAATCACACGCGTGATATTTACGACGCTCGTGCTTGTCGTATTGTGCAGTGCCTTGGTTCAAGCGACCTGCGCTGACCCACCAATGCACACGATCAAGGTGACCTTGCGGGGTGACGAACCTGTTGCCGCCCGACTGCGAATTGTGGCGTCAGATGGTCAGGATTATGCGCCAGAGGCAACTGCCACGAGAAAGACGCTCAGCGGTGAATCGTATTTCTATGCGGATCGTGCGTTCGCCGTCTCGCTCCCCGCCGGAAAAGCCCGCCTGATGGTTGCCGGCGGCTTGGAGCATTTTCCACAGACTATTTCTTTGGACATTGTGGGCGATGCTGAGCTGACTGTCGATCAGAAGCCGTGGATCGACATGGCAGCTCGCGGATGGTACTCCGGTGATTCTCATGTCCATCTTCATACGGGCGGAAAAATTGGCGTGACGATTGAAGATGCATTGATTGCGGCCCGCGCTGAAGGAGTCAATTACGTTAATCTCTGTGCTTCAAATAATACGGGCGACGACATTCGCGATGCTGATTTGATCACGGGAGAGCCACATCCGATCTCCACCAGCCGGCACCTCCTTGTCTTTGGTGAGGAAATGCGAAGTTCAATCTATGGCCACATGCAGTTTTTTGGCATTAGCAAACTGATCGAGCCGCAGTACACCGGCTTTGACAACACTCCCCAATTCAACGACTTTCCGGCAAATTTTGTGATGGCTGAGCAGGCCATACAACAGGGAGGAGTGGTTACCTATGCCCATCCCATGTTTAAGGGCCAACAATGGCCGTTTACTGAAGACCTGACGGGAGGCAACGGGGCTGCCCGCGAATTGCCGATCGATGCAATTCTGAACTGTGTGCAGGCCGTCGACGTCATGTCCTACAACAGTGATGAAGAACAGTCAGCCGAACTATGGTATCGCCTTCTCAACTGCGGACTGAAACTCTCGGCCTGTGTGGGAACGGATGCTCTGCTGGATCAATCCACCGAACCTCTGGGGGGCAGCCGTGTTTATGTTAAGACAAACGGGCAACTGACGATGAAGAGTTGGCTCGAGGGACTTGTCGCAGGGCGGACCTTTGTTACGAATGGTCCGATCCCGCTTCTCGAAGTTGAAGGAGTTCAGCCTGGGGCAACGCTATTTGTGGTCGGCGGCAAAGTTCGAATCGCGGTGAATGTGGACAGTCAGGTGCCCTTCGAACATGTTGAAATCCTCGTGAATGGCAACGTGGTTTATGCCGAACGCGTACTTCAGAATTCCGAGACGACGACTGTTCATCAGCACCGTTTTGAAAAAGACATTTTGGTTGAGCGAAGCAGTTGGATCGCACTCCGTATTCGCGGCGTGGAGCATCCACATGTGTTTGACGGCCCGGTCTGGGCACATACAAGCCCGATTTATTTGCTCGTCGATCAACTTCCCATTAGCAGTCCCGCTGATGCCATGTACTTTGTCGAGTGGATTGATGAGATGCTGCGGGTCGTTGCGGCTCGAAACCGTTATGCGTCGGTCGCGGATCGGCAACAGGTTGAAGCTCGTTTTTTGGAGGCTCAGACAGCGTTTCGTCACAAAGCGGAGTCACCTTAAGTGCAGCTTGCGGATTGCATGAATGATGCAAGAGCCGCGATTGCTTGGGAAGCCTACGATCCGTGCCTCACTTTCACCCTCCCTCCCGGTTCGGGAATTCGCCGAGTCAAGCGAATGGCGAGCCGTCGGTTCATCATCTACGGTGACATTTGGAAAACCAACCCGAGCCCCGCGCATCCCATGCCGAAATATTTAGCAACCCCTCAAGAGTCGTCGCGGCCAATAAAATTTGACATTCACTTGGGTAAGCATTAACCTCGACGGGTTGTTGGGTGGCCTTTTACTCACACGCAGATGCTTTCGAGGCTGCAGGGAAAGGTAGATGTGTACCGAGAATTGATTCTAATTGCCAGAAATCATGGCTTGCGGTTGGCGGTGGTTTGTCTGGCAATCCTGAGCCTACAGCCCCTTGCATCGAGTGCCGCGGCGGACGATCGCGAGGTGTCAGTAGGAGCGATCGCTCAGGCTGTGGGCTGGAATTTCCAGAACGACATTATTCCTGTGCTGTCGCGCTTCGGTTGCAACACGTCTGGCTGCCACGGCAAGGCGGAAGGTCAAAACGGTTTCAAACTGTCGGTCTTTGGCTTTGATTTGGAAGCTGACTATGCGGCGATTGTCCAAGAGGGGCGTGGACGCCGCGTCTTTCCCGCTGCAGCCGAGCGGAGCTTGTTGCTCTTGAAATCGACAGGGGAAGTTCCCCACGGCGGCGGCGCTCGGATTAGTCGCAATCGTCCAGAGTATGCTCGGTTACGCGATTGGATTTCAGCCGGGATGCCGTTTGGTTCGTCCAGTGATCCTCAGATTTCCAAGATTCAAGTTGAGCCGGCTGAACGGCAGATGGAGATGCTGCAAGTACAACAGCTCTCGGTGACAGCGACTTGGAGTGATGGCCGCAAGGAAGATGTGACGCAGTTGGCCACGTTTCAAACGAATTATGAAGCGTTAGCGATGGTCGATGAAAATGGGCTCGTGACGGCGGGGGCAAACCCCGGAGTCGTAGCTGTGATGGCAACCTACCTTGGTCAAGTCGATATTTTTCAAGCCATCATCCCCAGAATTGAACAACTTGATGCCGCAGCCCGAGAGCAACTCAATCAGAACATTGCGTCGGACAACGTCATCGACCGGCAAGTTGCCGCATGGTTGCTGAAATTAAACTTGGCACCCTCGGGGCCTTGTGATGAACCCACCTTTCTGCGACGCGTTTATGTCGATACTATCGGAACGCTGCCGACTGGGACTGAAGCTCGCCAGTATCTCAGCGAGACAAGCGACAACCGCCGCACAGAACTCGTGGATCAGTTGCTCGAGCGACCGGAGTTTACCGACTATTGGACAATGAAGTGGGCGGATCTGCTTCGCGTCAACCGCCGCACTCTCGGTCGCAAAGGCGCTCAGGCTTATTATCAATGGATTCATGAAAACATTGGTCAAAACAAGTCGCTGGATCAGTTTGCGGCGGAACTATTGACCGCCGAAGGGCCGCTCGAAGAATCTCCGGCAGCGTATTTTTACAAGGTCGTGCCAGATCCCAACGAGATGGCAAATACGGTGTCGCAGGTGTTTCTCGGGGTCCGCATCGAGTGTGCGCGGTGTCATCATCATCCGTGGGATCGTTGGAGCCAGACCGATTATCATGGCATGCAGGCGTTCTTCACACAGGCCGTTTTTAAGCCGAACGAGGGAAGTGAATCGCTCACCAATAGCGGTGTAACTTTGACTACGCATCCCCGAACTAACGAGACCATCTTTGCCCATCCGCTGGGCCAGCCCGTTCCACAGGAATCGCCAGTTGGAAATCGCAGAGAATTGCTAGCCAAGTGGCTGGCGTCACCGGAAAACCCCTTCTTTGCTAGGAATCTGGCAAACCGTGCTTGGGCCCATTTTCTGGGGCGAGGACTCGTCGAACCCGTTGACGATTTCAGGATGACAAACCCTCCGTCAAATCCCGAACTCCTCGATGCACTAGCGCAATATTTAGGCGACAACCATTTTGACTTTAAGCAGTTAGTCCGCACCATTGTGCTCTCGCAGACCTATCAGCGAAGTGTGGTTCCCAACGAAACTAATGCCACAGATGCCCAAAACTACTCACGATTTCCAATGAAGCGTTTGGAAGCAGAAGTTCTCTATGATGCAGTTTGTCAGACGACTGGGGTGCAGGGGAAATTTGCTGGTGTCACGGATGGGCAGCGGGCCATTCAGCTATGGGACAGTCATGTGCCGCATTATTTTCTGGAGGTTTTTGGCCGTCCAGTGCGTGCTACGGCATGCCAGTGCGAGCGGGTGTGCGAGCCCACGGTTGGGCAAGTACTGCACGTGCTGAACTCCTCCGATATTCACGATAAACTACGACATGTTGACGGACGTATTGCTTCACTCTGCCTTGAAAACATCGATAACCAAAGGCTAATTGAAGAAATCTACTTATCGTGTTTCAGCCGCTTTCCGACGGAGGAAGAGCGTGCGGCAACTGGTGAGCATCTAAGAATAACATCCGTTCGTAATGAAGCGGCTGAAGATATTGCGTGGAGTTTAATCAACTCTCTCGAGTTTCTCTTCAATCACTAAAACGTGAAACGCCAAAATCTGAGACACGGTAGGCTGTTTCAGTGATCGTTAATGAGCAAGAGTTTTTGAGCAAGCAGCCTGACAAATCAGGTCTTAAGAAAGGACAGTCAAACATGGCACGACGGGACCAGTATTGCGACAGATTGCGACGGCGAGATTTTTTGCACTGTGGGACCGCAGGCGCGTTTGGCTTCGGACTCTCCCTGTCGCAGTTATTGGCTGCTGAGTCTCAAGCTGCGGAAACTGGGCAACGCGCAAAGAGTAACATGTCCCTGATTATTGTCTTCCTGCAAGGGGGACTTTCGACGATCGACACGTGGGACATGAAGCCTGATGCGCCGCTTGAGTTTCGTGGCGTGTTCAACCCCATCGACACAAATGTCCCTGGCACTCAGGTCTGTGAGCATCTTCCACGTCTCGCTCAGCAAATGGACAAATTTGCTCTTGTGCGGTCGTTTGGTCACAACAATTCCGATCACGGTCCAGCCGACCATTACATGTTAACCGGCTACAAACCTGGCGCTGGATTTAATGGCGGCTTGAAGCCGAACAATCAAAGGCCCGCACATGGTTCGGTGATTGCACGACAACTCGGCCCGCGAGGATCGGTGCCCCCGTACGTGTGCTTACCAAAGATGCACAGTAGTGCAGGATCAGCGTATCTGGGTTCATCTGTCGCACCGTTTGTGGTTGAGGCCGATCCGAATTCGCCGAGTTTTTCGGTTCCCGATCTGGCTCCGCCGTTGTCGCTTCGTGGTGATCGACTGGATGCCCGGCGAGACCTCTTAACGCATGTCAATCGCTTTCAAAATTCCGTTGAGACGGCAGCCAATCGCGGTGCCTTGGCGATGGACACGTTTCGACAGAAGGCCTTTGAAATGATGACCTCGCCGACGACCAAGAGTGCGTTTGACATCGCCCAAGAATCGAATTCGCTACGGGACGAATACGGCCGTCATTCGTTAGGCCAGTCGTGTTTAATGGCACGCCGCTTGGTAGAGGCTGGCGTGCGTTCGGTATTGATCGATCACACGAACTGGGACACGCACAACGACAACTTTAATGTCCTCAAGCATGATCTGTTACCGCATCTAGACAGCGCGATGAGTACGCTGTTCCGTGACCTCGCAGACCGCGGACTGTTAGACACAACGTTGGTGCTCGTCACGGGTGAATTTGGGCGTACGCCACGCATTAATAAAGATGCGGGACGCGATCATTGGGGGCCGAGCACTGCAATCGCGATTGGCGGCGGTGGGGTGCGGGGCGGTGCAATCATTGGCGCGTCTGACGCACGAGCTGAGAAGCCCGCCACTGATCCTTACGGTCCCGAAGATCTTGCCGCGACTGTCTACCACACCTTGGGTATCGATCCCAGTACCCAGTTCTATACGCCAGAACGGCGTCCTATTCCCATCGTCCCCGGCAATGGACGTGTGATCCAAGAGTTATTCTAGATTATGCTGGCGTAAGTAGAATCGTCCGGCCACTCAATCCAAGTCCCCTTCAGCCGCCCTTCCTAATTTACCGGCTTGAATTTATGCGTTCCATCCGAATTCGTGACTCGATTGTAATGATCTGTGTGACAGCGAGCGTTTGCCTTCCTGTTTTGGCGGACAACCCCTCTGTGTCTTATATTTTCCCAGCTGGTGGGCAGAGAGGAACGACGGTTAATTTTCGCATTGGAGGCCATTATCTCCACAATGATTGTCCGTTTGAGATGCTTGGTGAGGGCGTGACTGCGGTCGATCGGCTGACGCGTGCTGCTGAGACAACGTGGTTTGAAGGCCCTTTAATTCCCTTGACGGAGTCTCAGCAAAAAGAGGATTATCCTGTCGACCATTTGGGCTCAGTTCAAATCTCCGCCAACGCGTCTGTTGGCATTCGACGATGGCGCGTCCACACATCACAAGGTGTCACGGCATCGCTGCCGTTTATTGTGGGTGATTTTCCTGAATTCGTGGAGCAGGAAATCGACGGTCGACCGCTGCCGACACTCATTGATCTGCCAGTCACCATTAACGGTCGAATTTTTCCCCGCGAAGATATCGACATTTGGTCGTTTGACGCACTTGCGGGTGAAACGTACGTCTGCGACGTTTTTGCCGATCGAATGCGATCGCCGTTAGATTCGCGACTGAAGATTGTGGGCCCAAGTGGACAGACATTAGCAGAGAACGATGATGCCCGTGGTAAAGATTCTCGCCTCGGATTCACGGCGGAACATGCCGGACGACACGAAGTTCATCTGTGGGACGCCGACCTTGGCGGCTTGCAGCACTTTGTGTATCGACTCACAATTTCACGTGGCCCGTTTACGGAGGCAATTTATCCATTGGGCGGCCGTCGCGGCGAAACGCTGGCATTGGAACGAATAGGCCCTGGTGTCGTGACTGGGGACTCGGAATATCCAATCTCTCTGGATGCCGCGGAACGAATGTTATTATCTGATTCCGGCAATGTTTGGTTGGAAACGAGCGATCACGATGAACTCCGTGAACAGGAACCGAACGACTCCGCTGATGTGGCCACAAGCGCGACGCTGAATGCCATCTGGAATGGGCGGATTCAAGTTCCCGGAGATGTCGATGTTTGGCAATTCACAGGTTCAACGAACATACCCATCGAATTTGATCTCTATGCCGCTAGGCTGGGGTCTCCACTGGATAGCGTCCTCAGCATTTTTGATGCTGCGGGAAAGCTTGTGGCCGAATCGGACGACCTTGCTGCTGGTCAAACGGACTCACGGCTCAATTTTAATCCGCCTTCCGATGCCAATTATACAGCAAAGATCACAGAGCGTTTTTCGAAACGTGGAAATGCTAGTTTTGGTTACCGATTGCATGTGCATCCAGCCGCTTCGCACGCACCTTCATTTTCTGTGAAACTACCGGCCGACGCCTTGAATCTAGCTCGTGGGGCTGAGGCACAATTAAAGATTGTCGTGGATCGACAACATGGTTTTGCGGGCGTGATTCAGGTGACGGTGGACGGCTTGCCAATGTCTGTCGTCGTTTCCGAAGCTACCGTTGCGGCGAATCAAAATGAGGCCACCCTAACGTTCAAGGCTACACTCGACGCTGTCGTTGGTGTCACTTCAATTACCGTCCGGGGACGTAGCGACATTGACGGAGTATTGGTTGAAAAAATTGCAGTCGTGCCGGCAGTTGTTCCGGAGGATCTGGTGGTTGACCACGTCCGCTTGGCCGTGACAATGCCGACCCCGTTTAAAGTCGTCGGCGTTTTTGAAACGAAGTATGCCCCACGTGGTTCGACCTATGTGCGGCATTATCGGATTGAACGCGGCGGATATGACGGGCCGCTGCGAGTGCAGTTAGCTGAACGCCAGGCGCGGCACTTACAGGGAGTGACTGGCCAGACGATTGAGATTGCTGCGGGAGTCAACGAATTTGATTTTCAAGTACACTTGCCGCCATGGATGGAAATTGGCCGCACAAGTCGTACGTGTTTGATGGCTATTGGTGAAATTACGCTGGCCGACGGCAGTTCGCATACCGTGAGTTACACCTCACACGAGCAGAACGACCAAATCATCGTGCTTGTCGATCCCAGCCAACTTAGCTTAAAGTTAGAGCACCCATCAGTGCGGGGCCACGCAGGGGAATCGATGGAGTTGCCCTTTGAGATTCGACGTGGACCGGAATTGGCAGGAGATGTTCATGTTGAACTTATCTCGCCACTGCATCTTACGGGCATTTCCAGTACCCCGCTTGACATTCCTGAGGGTCGCGATCTGGGTCACCTGCGAATTGAATTTGCCAGTGAGCTATTGAGACCACTCAATATGCCGTTCGTAGTTCGCGCGACTGTGATGCAGAATGGCCGACCTTACACAGCCGAAGCCATCTTGGAAATCATCATAGACAAAGTCCGTGTACCACAGTGATTCTTCATCAGGCCTGAATCCGGTTCACGCAGGGATTGTGTTGACGCCGGAGACAAGTGATTTCACGAGCGTGCTGGAACGTATCGTGGATCGGCAATCGGCGGTGGATATTGAAGACACATCGCAAGCCCCCTCATCCGGCCTCGCGGCCACCTTCTCCCCCGGTGCGGGTAGAAGGGGCGGGGGGGAAGGTGCGGGGGGCGATGCAATGGATCGTCGCCTTGAACATGCTGTGTGCGGGGGTTGGGGAGGCTCCGGTGGCGCTTGATTCGCCGCGTAAGAAAGTGCGTGAGAAGCAATCGTCTCGGTGATCCCAGCTTAGACGTCAAGTCCTTCGCATTTTGCTGTGGGAGCCACGCCAGAATTCAGGATCGACCTTCCGGTGCCGTTTCGGCCACAGGTCAGATCGATTGGCGAAGCATGCGGGTAAAAATCTTCACGGCGTTTACTGCAAGGTTGTAACCCCAAGACTTTGAGTTGAGGACACACTATACGAGATTCGCCAACGCCCCGGTGCTGTCACCAAGTTTCTCAACAGATATTTCCTGGCGGTTCAACATGGAGACCCACAAATTGCTCAGTGGTGTTTCGGCTGGGTAGCGCAGGTGCCGTCCCGTTTTCAGGGTACCGCAACCGCCACCCGCGAGCAGCAGCGGCAGATCTTCGTGATTGTGCGCATTACCATCGTGGATACCACTGCCATAGGCAATCATGGAGTGGTCCAACAACGTGCCGTCGCCTTCCGGAATGGTATTCATTTTCTCTAGGAGATATGCCAATTGCCGTGTATGGAAGACATTGATGCGGCGGATTTTTTCCATTTTCGTCGCATCATTGCCATGATGTGACAAGTCGTGGTGTCCATCCGGAACCTCGATGAACGGATAAGGCTTGTTGCTGCCTTCGTTGGCTAGCACGCAGGTGGCCACGCGCGTCACATCGGCCTGAAACGACAGAACGAGGAGGTCATACATCAGGCGAATATGTGTCTCATATTCCGCAGGAATTCCAGCCGGAACGGGATAGTCAGGCGTCTGAATCGGTGGCAATTTCTCAGCGCGTTCAATACGGAGTTCGATGTCACGAATTGACGAAAAGTACTCCTCCAGCTTCCGGTTGTCATTCGGAGCAAGACGCAGGGCAAGCGTCTTTGAATCGTCCCGCACATAATCGAGGATACTCTTGCGACGGGCATCCCGACGGGCTCTGCCAGCATCTGGCGATGAGGCGAAAAGACGTTCAAAAACGAGTTTCGGATTGACCTCTTTTGGAAGCGGCTGCGTTGCAGATCGCCATGACATGGTATTTGAATAGACGCAGCTGTATCCGGAATCACAGTTTCCGGCCATTGCTCCGGGTTCACAGCCAATTTCCAATGACGACAGGCGTGTCTGATCACCAATCCGTCCGGCGGCTGCTTGGTCCACGGAAACTCCAGCACGAATGTTTGTGCCATCGGTTTTAACGGCCTGTGATCCCGTCAGGAATGCGGACAGCGCTCGGGCATGGTCCCCGCCTCCATCACCATGTGGGCGGGCCTTATCCGCCGCTAGACCGCTCAGGACCATCATCTTGTTTTTGACAGCGGCGAGGGGCGACAAAATTTCGGGAAGGTCAAAGTTTTCGCCTTCCTGTTTCGGAGTCCAGTCGGCCATATTTTTGCCGTTGGGCACATACAGAAAAGCCATGCGATTTGGAGCGACTGAAGTCCGAACGGCATCTTCTGCCCATGCGTTCTGAGGCCCCATGGCTTCGAGCCATGGGAGTGAAACAGCAGTGCTAGCGCCCTGCAAAATTGTGCGGCGTGGGATCAAGGAACGGGAAGATGTTGCCATTGGTGTGCTCCTGGAGTGGCGATCTCAATGAGTTCAGTTACGGGGTTAGGCTGAATAGAATCTGTCTCTCGTTAATCAGGTGCACGTTTTGCACTTACGTCGGTCATTCCTCGCCTTTCACGAAATGCTTCGCACTGGACAATCTGGATGACAAGCACGGAAAACTTATAGTTTCCGGCGGCGAGGTTTTTGACAATTTTTTCAACGACCGGGCGATCGTAATATTCTAGACCGCGGCCCAAGGCGTAGGTCAGCATTTTTTCCGTCAGGCATCGGGTAAATTCGTCTTTTCTTTCGAGGATGAGAGTTTTCAGATCAGCAGGTCCCCTAAATTTTGTTCCGTCGGGAAATTCTCCTGTCGAGTCGATGTCGAATGGACCATCCTTGGTTCGAAACCCGCCGATGGCATTGAAGTTCTCGAGCGCAAAGCCAATTGGATCCATTTTGGCATGGCAATTGGCACAGCTAGGGTTTTTGCGGTGATTCTCCATTCGCTGACGTAAAGAATTTGTGGTTGCGTCCGCTTCGCTACTGGGAAGTTCAGGCACATTTGGCGGTGGGCCAGGAGGAGCCGATCCCAGAACCTGTTCCAAAACCCAGCGGCCACGTTTTACGGGAGACGTGCGCGTCGGATTGGAAGTCACAGTCAACACGCTGGCTTGCGTCAGCAGACCTCCTCGCGTTTTATCTGTCAGGGAGACGCGCACAAACGCATCCCCTTGAATGGGTTGACCGCCGGGATATTGTTCGGGTTGTCCGACCATGTTGCCGTGGGTATCCGCGATGCCATAATGCTGAGCGAGGGGTTGATTCAGGAATGTATAATTCGCATCGATCAGTTCAAGCACGCTCCGGTCTTCAAGCAGGATCGATTCGACAAACATTTGGGTTTCCTGAATCATGGCGGCTCGCAACTGGGCATTGAATGCAGGAAACATTCGTTCATCAGGAGCGATAAATTCAATCCGTTTCAGTTGCAGCCATTGCAGCGCAAAATTCTGAACTAACGATGAAGCCTTGGGGTTAGTCAACATGCGTTGCACTTGTGATTCCAGGTTGGCAGTCAACTGGTCTGACTCCGCCAAGTCAAGCAACGTGTCGTCCGGCATGGTACTCCACAGGAAGTAAGACAGCCTTGACGCCAGTTGGAACTCATCCAGTTTGCGAATGTCTTGATTGTCTGGCAGGTCATCCAGTTCGGCACGAAAGAGAAACTTCGGGGAACATAATGCCGCCTGCATTGCCAGTTGGATTCCCGATTCCCATGACTCGCCGGCAGCGATTGCCTGATCAACCAGCAGAACAGAACGTTGGAGTTCCTCAGCAGTAATCGCCCGTCGAAATGCACGCCGCAAAAAACGGTTGAGAACCTCAATTGTCTGCTGAGCGAGGGAATTCGCCTCTTCGCGGGCCAAGAGTTGTTGATGACTTTTAGGCCTTGTGTCTAGGGGACCGTCAAGGGCCAGATATTCCACAAAGAGTTTCGTCGGAGGTGCGTTGGCTAATGGTTTTAATTGACCAACCAACATCCGGTGCCGTCCCGGGATCGCCGGAACAGAGATTTCGAGAATTTCCGCAGTCTCACGACTATTCGCCTTCAGCTCGAAAATCTTCAGGATCTTCGCTGGCTTCAAAACATTACCCGAAATCGCCGCAAGTTCTTCCTCCGATGAAGAATCCGCTAAATCAAGCCCATGCACGAGGATGGCAACTTTGAGCGGCATCCCATCCTCCGTCTTCCCGTACACTCGCGTGCGGAAAATGTAGTCTCCATCTTCCCAGATGTAAGGTGTGTTCAGTGGCCCGATTTCCGTCGCGTCCGTACCATCGGACGTGACGCGACGAAATCCGTCTTCGATGAGTTTTGTGGCCACGTCCCCTGATGCCGGTTCTGTGTACATCGAAGCGAGTTGCCGCTGCACGACAGGAGGCGGATTCAACACGATGGCTTGGTGCATGATCGACTCGGCCGCCGCGAGGTAGCGTTCCATCAGCATTGGCGACAGAGTCAACACATCACCGATATTGTCAAAACCGTGTCCAATGTCGTCCGACGGAAAATCTTCCGTGGGATCAAAGGTGACTCCGATCAAATCTCTGATTGTGTTTCGGTATTCTACGCGATTGAGCCGCCGCATAGTGACTCGTCCCGGATCAGCGATTGCATGACGATCAGCATCATCAAACACCGACTTTACATGAGCGACGAAGATTTCGGCTTCCGCGACGGTTGGACGTGGCTCATCTTTGGGAGGCATTTCGCCACCGATGACCATTTTCACCGCGTTTTCCCAGATTTTTCTTTGGCGAACGAGCGACGGGGAATCATGGAACGTGTCAAACGACAATTCGGCCTTTGGCTCGGCCCCACTGTGACATCCGATGCAGAATTTTTGAATAAACGGCCGACCGTCCTGCGCAAAGTCCGGATGTTCGTCAGCATTTGCAATGAGCGATACGAGCAAAAGCCCGATGGCAGTCAGTGTTATTTTTTGCATGGTAGGCCAAAGTTCTTAAGTTTATCAGGAGGCATCACTGAAGCACAGTATGCGATCTCATGCATGTCTGGGAAGCACAACGTCTGATTAAAGAAAAGTGCAGTGTGAATTGCTATACTCGGATGTCGGACGGTGTAAAGTCGCTTGACCGACAGCATATTCAATCGGATTAAGCCGAGAAGAATGGCCTTGCAAAGACATCGCAGATTTCGGAAGAGTCATCGCCCCGAGGCGTTGTTGAGCTTCGCATGAATCTGGGATTCAACGCAGGAAAAACGGCGTGACACCCGCGCGAAAATATGCGATCTACGTTAACATAAGGGGCTGATAATTAGACGGAGCCATGCTGACGCCGTCAATCCGAACGATCTGAACCGACATTTTTCGTGGAGTGGCTAACAAATGGCACGCAAGAGCTGGGTTGATCCGGAAACCAACGAGCCACTAATCGACGACTATGCGAAAAAGATGGCAAACTTCATGCAGGCGTTTGCAGATGGCGTGATTTCTGAACAGGAGATCAGTGATCAGGAATCGCGTTTGGTCGATCTTATGCGTCAAGTCGAAGAACATCTCGACGATGCGACGCATGCCAAAGTCACGCGTCTCATGTGCGAACTGACGGCATTCAATATTATGCAGTTTGTGTACGAGATGCAGATGTCCCGCGCAACCGCGTTTCGCGGCTAAGCAGATTTCCCAATTTGAAGTCTTGGATTTCAAATTCCTTATCGTCAATTACCAAAGTTTCATCCAGAAAGAATTGTGCTGGTCATGTCTTTGAATGATGCGTCCTGTCTTGTGCCCTACGAAGGGCATGGCATCACGTTTGAATATCCCGGATATTGGGAGATTACTGAAGAAGTCGACGACAGCGATGTGCTGATTACTGTGTCGCCGGACAATTCGTGCTTCTGGGCTTTGCGAATTCTGCACGGCTGTCCAAGACCAGACGAGGTTGTCAATTCCTGTGTCGAAGCTTTTATAGAAGAGTACGACGATCCAGAAGTAACTGAAAGCGGCGGCGTTTTAGCTGAAATGCCGGCCTGCTGTCGTGAGGTGGGTTTTTCCTGCTTTGAATTATTGAACTCCGTGGCACTCAGTTGTGTCCGTTCGTCCAAAATGACACTCCTAGCTTGGTGGCAGGGAACAGATCATGAGCTGGAATCAACGCGCCCAATTCTAGATCGTATTACTCAATCAGTCCGCATTCTCGATCTACTATGAAGTTACCGACCACACATCCGACATCTGCCGAATTTGAAGGCTTGGCGCGCCAAGCGAGATTTGTACCGGTCTACCGCCAGTTAACGGCGGACACGCTCACCCCCGTCACTGCGTATCAGCGGATTGCATCTGGCCCGTGGGCGTTTCTGTTTGAGAGCGTGATCGGCGGCGAAAAGATTGGGCGTTTCAGCTTCGTGGGCAGTCATCCTTTCCTGACTCTCACCGCTGTTGGCGAAAACGTTGTCATCGAACACATTGGCGCTGATCGACGTGAATTTGCAAGCGCCGATCCGCTCAAAGAACTGGATGCTCTTGTCTCGCAGTACCAATCCGTCACGATCCCTGGGCTGCCCCGATTTTGCGGCGGAGCTGTTGGCTACGCAGGCTATGACGTGATTCGGTATACCGAAAACCTCCCGCACGTTCCGCAGGACGACCGTCATCTGCCTGATCTCTGTTTCGCATTGTACGATGCGATGGTCATTTTTGATCACATCCGTAAAGTTGTGTTAGTCGTAGCGTTGGCGGATACGGCGTTAGGCGATCTCGAAGAGTCTCGGGCGCGTGCGGAAGAACGTCTGGAAGTGCTTTGTCGACAACTCGCATACAGCGGTGGCGATGTCGAACTCACGGATATTGACTTGACGATCGAACCGACTCCGGAAGTTAGCTCAAATTTCACCCAGTCGCAGTTTCATGACGCAGTTCAAAAGTGTCGGGAATTTGTTAAAGCTGGGGATGTGTTTCAGGTCGTGATCAGCCAGCGTCTGGAATATCAAAGTCTTGCGGAGCCGCTGGATGTTTATCGTGCGCTCCGCATGGTGAATCCCAGCCCGTTTATGTTTCTGCTGAAGACTCCAGATGTAGATTTGGTCGGCAGCTCACCAGAAATCATGGTTCGAGTGGAAGACGGCGAAACAACAATTCGACCCTTAGCCGGCACCCGGGTTCGCGGAAAGACACCACAGGAAGACCGTGAACTTGCGGAAGAGCTCTTGGCCGATCCGAAGGAGCGGGCTGAGCATGTGATGTTGATTGATTTGGCGCGTAACGATGTGGGTCGCGTCTCCCAGTATGGAACGGTAAAGCTGTCAGACGTGATGGTTGTCGAGCGATACAGCCATGTGATGCACATCACATCAAACGTTTCCGGACAACTTCGCGAAGGTCTGTCTGCGATCGAAGCATTGCGGGCAGGTTTGCCAGCCGGTACGGTTTCAGGTGCGCCCAAAGTGCGTGCCATGGAAATTATTGACTCCATCGAACCATTCAAGCGCGGACCCTATGGCGGCGCGGTTGGCTATATTGACTTCACAGGAAACATGGATACCTGCATCGCACTGCGAACACTGGTGATCAAGGACGGGACAATCTACATTCAGGCGGGTGCCGGCATTGTGGCGGACAGTGTGCCTGAAAATGAATACCATGAAACACTCAGTAAGGCTCGCGCTATGCTGAAGGCAATTCACATTGCGGAAACGCAGTTGTAGGAGTACGGGGACACTATCGTGACATCCGCATGGCAAGCACTGAAGGGACATCAGGAACAGCGAGCCCTGTTTGCGCGTTCTGTGGAACGTGGCCGGCTGTCACACGCTTATGTGTTAACCGGCCCTGAAGGGATCGGTAAACGCAAATTTGCGAGACTGCTGGCACAGTCCATGTTCTGTCGGGAACATCCGGCTCATGAAATTGAAGCCTGCGGCGAATGCCGTGCATGTCGTGGTTTTGTCGCCGGAAACTGGCCCGATTTCATAGAAATTGGACTACCAGCCGGCAAGACCGAGATTCCAATTGCGCTGATCCTTGGCGAATCCGACAGGCGCGGCCGCGAAGGATTGTGTTTTGAATTGGCGATGTCTCCCCAAGCGTCCGAACGTCGCGTGGCCTTGATCAATGATGCTCACCGCATGAATCAGGAGGGGGCGAATGCGTTACTGAAGACGCTCGAAGAACCGCCGGCAAACGCCCTTATTCTGCTGGTCTGCGACAACCCTGATTCGTTGCTGCCTACTATTCGGTCACGCTGTCAAGTGATTCGTTTCTTCCCACTGACCGAAGTTGCTGTCAGCGAGATTCTACTTTTCGAGCAAATGGTCGAAACGCCGGAGGACGCCCTTCAGGTCGCCGCGATGGCGGAAGGCAGCATTACGCTTGCCCAACAACTGCTGAATCCCGAACTGCGGGCGTTGCGAGAAATGGTGAGTGGACAATTGGAACTACTTGAGCAAATGAAGCCGCTTGAGATTTCAAAGCATGTGTCCGATGAACTCGATCGAATTTCATCAGGGACGGAAGAAGCACGACGCAATGCCAAATGGCTCCTGCGTTTCATTGCAGGATTTCTAAATGTTCGCTTGAAACGGTTGACGTCTGGAGATTTCTCCGATCCGCTCTTGCAGCGATTCGGTGTCAGGTGCGGCGTCGATCTACTTGCCCCACTGCTCGACCGCATCATCATCGCCGCACATCAGATCGAGGGAAACTCCCCCGTGCGACTGGTTCTTGAAGCGATGTTCGACGATCTCGCTCGCCAACTAAGACTCGGCCCGCTCTCGGCCCGCTGATTATTGGTCACTCAGCAGCACGACGCAGCGCGGAGGCCGAACCAAGGCCCACCGCGTGTTCCAGTACAGGGCAAATCGAAGTTTTGCGTTTTGACACCGTAACAGCAGGACATGTGTTTGACTGGCGGTCACCGTTTCGGCTTGGACCGGGACTGCGTGGCGCGGGCCCGCGTGGCGCCAAAAAAAGTTCTCAACCAAATATCCGCGGAGTCTAACTTAGTGAATTCGATGGTTGTCTGCAGAGTTGCGCGACCGACTGAGGCGGAAACATAATTTCAGCGGCCTGAGTCACTCCCGTAGAACTAAAACATGCGTTACACTCCAACTGAGTGTAAAGTTGACGTGTGTCAGATGGTAGGTTTTTCAGTCCACGCTGCAGGCAAAATGATGAAAGGGCCGTCCCTACGCTACAATACACGAGTCCTGCGGGTCTTTTGCTGCGATGGCTGTGGCCGTCAAGTGGAAACGCCGGGGCATGTCACCTCGCAGACGTGCCGGTGCAGCGATCCTCCAAAATTCATGCGACCACTGGATCGACCGCGGACGGTTTCGCCAGACGTCAGTATGTTTATCAGTCCTGCAGATCCTGAGGACCTGATTGAAGTTGATGAAATCGATGAGGTGCCTTATGTGCCGCATGTTCCGATCAAGCCACCACCACCAGCGAGATTTGCGAACCGTCGTAAGCTTTACGACGATTCTGTACCCCAAGTTGAACCGGACTTTGGCGATGGAATCGTCCAAGGTTCGACCAACGATTTGCCTTTAAAGGACGAAACACCGGCAGAAGGAATTCCGAATCAGAGCCGCGAGAAGCCAGCGGATGAATCTCATAAACCTGTTCGAGACAACGAGCGTTCTCGCAGAGGTCGGCGAGAACAAACTGGCGAACCAGAGGCAACTCAGCGACCGGGCAACAATGCAGCACCGCCCCATAGACGATCCGACACCGAACGGCGCCCCGATGCAAGTCGAAGGCCTGACACGACTAAGCGATCTGATGCGGCACAAAGTGAGTCAAGAGCAAATGCTGGCCGGGCGAGTCTTGAGGCGGGCGGAAAATCCACTGACTTAGATCGCAGTGGTGTTTCGGAGGACTCTGCACAAGCTAGCAACGACTCCGATGCAGAGCAGACCACAGCCGAACAAGGTGACGGTCGGCGGCGTTCACGGCGGCGCGGCCGCCGTCGAGGACCTCGTCCTGAAGGTAACGGTGCTTGACCGTGAACGCACAGCCAGACGAAACCGCTCCTGAGCCACATTGTGCTGGATGGGTACTGCCGCTACTTCTCGCTTGCTCAGTTTTGTTGCTCTTTCTACCAACGCCGATCGGCATGACAACGGGCGCCCAGCGCCTGATCGCCATCGCAGTCCTCATGGCCGGGCTCTGGGTGACACAAGCCGTGCCATTGGCTGCGACAAGTTTGCTCCCGCTGGCCTTGTTTCCACTTTTCGGAATTCAAACTGCGGAAGAAACAAGTAAAGCGTTTGTGGAGGACGTCCTGTTTCTTTACATCGGCGGCATGATTTTGGCGTTGGGAATTGAGCGTTGGAATCTCCATCGTCGAATTGCCTTAAATATCGTGTCTGTTGTCGGTGTGAGCCCTCGCCGGATGGTGTTTGGATTTGGAGCGGCGACTTTCGGGTTGTCAATGTGGATCAGCAATACGGCATGTACGATGCTGATGCTGCCGATCGGTCTGGCAATGCTAAAGATTCTGGATGACGATGCTGATGAAAATACAGGTGTCCGTCGTTCAGCACCGTTGGCAGTTCCATTGCTGTTGATGTTGGCATATGCCTCATCGCTGGGCGGCATGGCTACCCTTGTTGGCACACCCACAAACAGCGTGGCGATCGGGATTTATCGCAATCAACTTCCAGACGCGCCCGAGGTGTATTTTTCACAATGGTTTTTGAGTTGCGTGCCGATTTCGCTGACCTACTTTGGGGTCGTGTGGTTCATGTTAGTCCGAAAACTCCCGTCCGCTTCGTCAAGTGATCAGGAACTCGCTGCCGCACTTAGTCAACGCTTAAATTTGCTTGGGCCGATGACGAAGCCGGAGTTCCGCATGCTCATTCTATTCAGCACCACAGCCGTGCTGTGGGTCACGCGCGAACCATTGAAATTTGGTTCTGTCGAATTATTCTCAGGATGGTATGTCCAGTACGCAGAGGCCCTCGCATGGATTTCAAATCAGCTTGGCACTCCGCCAGCGGTCGCCGGAATGTTCACTGGAAAACGCTATATTTCCGACGCAACCATTGCGATTGCAATGGCTTCATTGTTGTTCTTTCTGCCGTCGGGAACATCGGATGCGCGAAGACGTAGCATTCCCTTAATGGATTGGAAAACAGCGCATCGCCTCCCGTGGGATATGATCCTGTTGTTCGGTGGCGGTTTTGCCCTTGCGTCCGGATTCAAGGCAACTCAACTGGATAAATGGCTCGGCGCAGCTTTGCACGCTCCACTGCAGGACGTGCCAGGGTGGCTGGTCATCGCAATCTTGTGCCTGGCGTTGACCATGCTCACGGAACTTACCAGCAATGTTGCGACGGCAAATGCCATTATCCCGACTGTGCTGGCATTGGCCGAACCGCTTCATCTGGATCCGCGAATGTTGTTCGTTCCAGCCACACTCGCCTGCAGTTGTAGTTTCATGCTGCCGGTTGGCACTCCGCCAAACGGGATCGTGTTTAGCACCGGCAGGATTCCCCTGCGGCAAATGGCAATCATGGGACTGTGGCTGAATCTGATTGGTATTCCGATTCTGACTGCCGGAACCTACCTGCTCATCCGTCCGATCATGGGGATTCAGTAGGTTTGTCGCTCGGTCTCAGCCACCCGTGGAATCCGGAGTGGCTTTCCCACTTCGAGTCGGTCCGGGCTGGCCATGCGATCTTGATTGGCGTTGTAGATCTCTAAGAATTTCTTTTGCGAGCCGAGCATTCTGTGGGCGATTCCGGACAACGTATCGCCATATCTGACGACATATTCTTCAAACGCTTCCGGAGGTTTAAAATGAGAGACGGGCATGTCTGTAGGTTGCTCGCCTTTTGAGCCAAGAGGCTCGGTGAGAGGCAACGACGGCAACTTCACGACCTCCGGACCTGAGGGTGTCACCGGTAAAAGTGGAGGCAACGCACCAAACTCTCCCACGCTGGTTTCGGGCTGATGTTCTTCGAGGAACACTTCGCGGAGTCCTGAAGACGATTCCGTCTGTGGCTTCTCATGAGAATTTTGCCGTTTTTTGGGCCTATATCCATCAAGTTCGTCGTCGGTGATTTTTACTCGAGAATCGACGGCAATCGATTTAGCCCCCACGGGAACTGGCGCCGTTTTGTTCCGTTGATCCATTTTCTGCAACTCATCCCGCAAAGTCCATGGAGGATTGTTCTGAGCTGCCTCCAGCGGATCAACGGGAACGGCGTCGTTTAGATAAACTGCCACATCGCGTTCTCGGAGCCTTGCATTCAGTTCTTGTTCGCGGCGAACTCCAAGAACCGTCGTTGACAGCAGCGGTTCGTTGCGAAAAAAGAGCGCAGCCACGATCCCGATTAACAGGATGCCCATTGCAAAACCGATTTTGCGGTCTGTGTGCATGGTATTGCTGGTTAGTTAAGACTCGATTCCCCAGAAGCGCGCATCGGCAGAATCTGCCGCATGATCCCGCATGGAACATTTCGGATTCCGCATCAGAAAACTTAAGCCCATATGGACTGCGTTTCTTGATTCTTAAGGTTCGCCACGATTCTTCTAACTTCGGCAGTGTTTGTCCGGGAGGCCAATCTAGTTGCCGGCAACTGCGGATTGATCAAAAGCCTGAAGTCGTTAAGTTTCACTAACCCGAATAAGCCGCCAAAGCTGCCCTGATTATCAGCCCCAAAGAGCCGATACCCTCCCTATCTTCGGTGTTAGAAAACCTTGCTCTTCTCTTAACCGATTCCTGAAATCATTCAGGTCAATGCCGCGAGGGGACGCAAAAAGAACGAGGTGATCTGCTAATCGGACGACAGAGCCCGTGTTTCGACACGGGCTCTTTTTTTCCCAAAATAGGCTCCATGGAAGATTGCGCAAAGTTTGACGATTGGAACGACGATAACGTTTATGACAGTCTGTGATTGAGCTGCTATTTGGCAGATGATAGCTGTTTCAATGTCAGCCATAGTCGCAGCGAGACCCTCCTTGTGTGCGAACAATAGCGATCGGATACCCTCCCAGTGGAGTCAGGTGTGAAGACGGAACGATGGAAACGCTCAACAGGTCTCGCATTGCTGCTTGCAGTGCTCGGCCAGGGCTGCGCTGGACCGGGTTCTCGTCTGCAATACCTGATCGGAGAGGACCGAGGACTCGAGCATTACGAAGACTACGCGACTTCGATCGAATACCCTACGCAGACGCAGCCTCACGAAACCAATCCCGAATTACTCCGCGGCCCTCGGAGTATCACAAGTCTCGATGACGTCGAATCGCGCGAGATGACGCTCAATGAGTGTATCCGCCTAGCGCTCACGAATGCCGACATCATCGTAGACGACCAAAGCTTTGGTTCACCGTCGAACCAGTTGCTGGCAAACCCCAGTCGAGTCGCTTCGGTGTGGGACAATGCTATTCAGGACACAGGTTTTCTGTTCGGCAACCTTGGCACAGAGGCCGCTTTGTCGAACTTCGATCCGGTTTTCACAAATTCATTGCAGGGTGGCGTGTCGCAGGATCCACAAAACACTCAAAACATCGGTATCCCACAGGGCGGAACGCTCGTCGACCACACCACGCAGTTTCAAAGTCGCCTCGAAAAGACCATTGCCACAGCGGGAACATTGGCTGTTGAGCAAGACGTCAATTACAGCAGCAGCAATCAGAGTCGACTTTTTCCTTCAGCGTTTACGGGATTCCTGCAGGCAGAATATCGACAGCCGTTGTTGGCCGGGTCGGGTGTCGAGTTCACGCGGATCGCGGGTCCGCAGCAGTCAAATGTGCGAGGTGTTTCGGGCGTAGCTCAGGGTGTGTTGATCTCGCGGATCAACTCTGATCTCTCGTTGCTGGAATTTGAGCAATCCGTCACCACGCTGCTCCGTGATGTGGAAAATCGCTACTGGGATATGTACTTGTATCTTCAGTTGTACGCATCTGAAGTTGAGACCTTTCGTGATCTCGTCGCGTTTCGCGCCCAATTAGAGCGTCGCCGGAGCATTCCGGAAGCTATTGAACAGGCAGAAAATCGGATTTACGAAGGCGATGCTCGGATTAAGGGATCACTGGGTGACGTGTTGAAAGCGGAGTACCGACTCCGGCGGTTAGTGGGTTTGCCACTCAACGATGGCACTTTCATCACACCAATCGATGTGCCATCCGCCGCCAAACTGGAACTAGATTGGGAATCGAGCCTACTCGAGTCGTTATCGAATCGACATGAACTTCGCCGCCAGAAATGGGAAATTCGCAGTTTAGAACTGCAGTACAAAGCCTCACAGAATCTGGCCCGGCCGCGTCTAGATTTTGTTTCGCAGTACCGCGTCAATGGACTTGGTAATAACCTATTCGGCAAAGAGGATGATGATGGTGTTTCCGATGTTGGGTACAACAGCTTCTATGAATCTTTGAGCCAAGGAGAGAATACGACATGGACGACAGGCGTCTCGTTCTCGATGCCGCTTGGATTGCGACTTGCCCGCGCGCAGGTTCGAAACTACGAGTTGCGTCTGCGGAAAGCTCACGCCGTTTTGGCACGCCAAGAAGTGGAAGTCGGATATGAACTGAGCGACGCCATAATCAACATGGAACAGAATTATCTACTGACAGAAACCGGATTGAAAAAAGTTGCGACAGCGAAACGTCTTGCGGAAAAAACGTTGTCAAGAGCCGAAGTCGATAACTCCGCCGATCCGAATGATTCAGGTCCACTTCTCCGAGCATTGGAAGCCAAAATCACCAGTCGCGATTCGCAGCAGGGCTATCTCAAGTTGATTGTGGATTATAACAAAGCCATCACGGATCTGAATTTTCGCAAGGGAGCAATCCTGCAAACGAATTCGATCTACCTTTCGGAAGGCGAATGGAATCCGGAAGCCTATGAAGATGCAAGGATTCGTGGTGAAGCCATGTCACGAGCCTTGGACAACGCACATTTGGAAACGGTGCCGGAAGAATTCGTCGGGGGAGCAGACGTAAACTCATGGGAATCTCTGGGCATTCCTTCGCGACCGTTTGAACCGGGAGCCATCGAAAATTTCAATCGGATTGAAGCTCAGCCACGAAGTACCGTCCCTGAAGTACCTGTGACGAAATCGAACCGTGCCACTGACCCGTTGCCAGAGACGCCACCTCCTGCCGAAGACTTACAACTGCCGCCGGCACCAGTTGTGCCAAGTGAGGAAAACTTCATTGATCCTATCAATTATCAATCTCACTTGACACCTGAATCTAAGGCTTCAAGTCACCCGTTCACAGCTAAATAATCAAAGAATTCCGCGGCGTACCGCAACATCCAAACTGAAGTACGCAGCGTGATTCGCGCCTAAATTAGACCGGCAGGAAACGGCGATGAGTTACAAACAATTGTTCCTCTTGATTCTCACCATTTGGTCGGCCGAACTGTTCACTCGATTGCTCTTCGACACGCTCATCCAACCGCAGATGGAGTACATGACGTACTACCTTGAAACCGACAAGGAAGGTACGTTTAGGGGGGGCCACATTGCAAAACTCGGAGATCGTGGCTGGCAAATGGTTAGCGCTGTGGCCAATCCTCAAAATAAGGATGAAATGATCCTGTTTTTTCAGCGTCGGACGCTGATGTCCAGCGGTCGTTAACCGATGTTGTGTGGTCCACTGTCTATGTCGCCTGCCGGACAATTTGCGTTGAAAAATTGAAATCGAACATCGAACCCAGCGTCACGCGATCCGCTGATTGTGGTACTTATACTCCACGCGGCCGGAAATGAGTCCCGGCGAGCGGAGCGGCGTAAGCCCAATGGCACTCACTTTGTACCCCGAAGCGTCAGCGAGGGGCTGAGGCTGTTTATTTTCACCGAGAATTCCCTCGCTGACGCTTCGGGTTGTTGAGTCCGGAACCAAAGTGAGTGGCATTGGGCGTGAGCCCTCATCGTACCTTGTTTTTGGACCGCCAAGCCGAGGCATGCCGCTCACCAATTGTCGCACTCATTATCGCGCGGAGTATCACGATGCCACTACCGGGGATGAAACTCATGCCAACGTCGCCACGCGTAGCTCCATTCCATCCACAATCGCATCATGGACCATAACACCCGCATGCGTTCCAGTTGGTCGGCAGGGAGACGCGTTTGTTGCGCTTGCGCTTCACGGGCTGCCATATCGAGGCCCCAACGCCGGGCGAGAAGACGGCATAGACTGTCGGCTGACAGGTCCGTAACGGAACCTTCTTCGTCAAATCCATCAAACACTCCCACATTACTGTCGTCCGAAATCATGCCGGCTTTCTCGGTTGCCACGAATAGTTCAAACAATTGCGACCGAGCGGGATCGACTTCCAGTGGTTTTGTTCTGGCGATGGCATCCAGCACCAACCGTTCGACACCATTGACAATATGGATGGGCAGTGACGGCTTTGACGTTTGGTCGTCAGTGGGGGAGCCTTTAGCAAACTGCTTGGAAATAGAAGGATCTGAGACAGACATGTGGCGTGACGTTCCTCGAAGATCTGTGATGCCAAAAACTACAACGACCATGACGCTTATTTTGAGAATACTCTGTATACTAAAACAGGGTTGCCAAAACAAATGACATCATTCTGAGTATCCTCTGCTCCATGCACCAATCGTGGCCAAATCTCTTGCTGCTCTCTGTCGTAAGAATCGGGATTCTGTGGTCATCTTGCGACGCTTTTTGTTTTGCTCAACCGCGTCCGGTAGCCGAATTTCCCGCAATGCAGAAACATGGGCTGCCGGAAGTTCTTTCCCAGCAATTGTTTCGCGATCGGCAGATAGAACTCAGCCTGCGATCAGCCGAAGCAGCGCTTGATGACAAAAATCCGGGACTCATGCGAGAATCGCTGCTTTCGATTTTTTCCCATCCGCACGATGTCTTCAAGTATGACTCCGAGTCGCCTGCAGCCTGTAGCCTGCAAGACCGTGCACTGGCGTTGCTCATGCGAAGTTCCCCTGAATTGCAACGCACTTGGGTTGATGCGAATCGCGTAATTGCCGCACAGGAGTTGGAGTTAGCACTTCGTCGCGGCGGTCGCCACGAAGTGGCCCGGGTGGCGCGGGAATTTCCGCTGACGGAATCTGGTATCCAAGCACTGGTGATTGAGATGACGTGTGAGTTGCTGAAGGGCGACGCACAAAAGGTCGCGGCGCAGGTACGTCAACTGGAAACCTTGTACTCAGGCAGTGTGCTGCAAGCAACACTGCACCTCCAATTGCGTCCCTTGAAAGCAAAACTTGCGAATCTGAATACCACAGACGATTTATCTTCCGCCGCGATGTTGTCATTTTCAGCATCCGGATCAAGTGGCACAATTGCGCCACCATGGCCACGCCCGCTCTGGTTGTGGCGGGAAAGAATCTGGGATTTTCCCGGTTCGCCACAACCGAACACCGGTTATGTATTGTCGGGTTTTGATGCCGAGGCTGAAAAGCGTCTTGAGAGCTTTAACAATTGGCGACCAATTTTCTGGAACGACAGCGTTGTGCTCCGCACGCCGTTTCGGATCGTTTCGTTGGATCGGGCAAACGGCCAAGAACTGTGGTCAGTCGCCACCGATACATTCAAGCGGCAACATGACGAAACGTACGCCGAATTGGATGAGATAAATATGCGAGCGATCAATGAATCGCAGTCACCTTTCGACGCCACAGCACAGATTTATGGGATGGTGGAATATGGGCTAATGACTTCGGATCGTGACTTCCTGTACTTCGTCGATCGATTTAACTTTTTCGCAGGCATAGATTTTTTTGGGAACAATTCCGTCGGGCGTGTCATTCGGAATCGCAATGGATTTCCTGTCATTGAAGAGAATGAGCGGACGATTCATGAGCCCGTGGCTAGCCGACTCGTCGCGCTCCGTCGAGGCGATGGCGGGGTTCCGCGTGTGGCATGGCAGATCGGGGATGGGCAGTCATTTGCTTACGAACCGCTCACGAAAATGAAATCGCTGGAATCTTCATCATCGGCCATATTGCCTGATTCACGCGTAAAAGATGCAGACGAAACTCTCAATCTTCAGGACGACAACGCCGAAGTGGATCAAACATGGTCCGGTCACCGATTTCTTTCACCGCCCACCGGGCAAGGGACGCGTCTCTTTGTCCTGACACAAAATGACACTCAGATATTCCTGAACTGCCTGTACCGAAACACGGGGTCGCTGCTGTGGCAGCAACCACTTGCGTACACCAACGAACAGATGCTCACCTTTGCCGACAGGTCGTTTTTCACGAAGCGCGCGAGCACTTGTGTTTTAAGCGGCGAGACGATCGTATGCAGTCTGGCTGACGGCATGCTCATCGGTGTGCGGGCAATCGATGGAAACCTGCAATGGGCCACGGTGATTCGCGATGAAGCGTCACTGACGCCGGAGATCCGGTTCGCCGGACGAATACCGCCTGACGAAATCGAGATCGCGTCTCCCTCAA